>JAJYGZ010000119.1 GCA_021790495.1 Actinomycetes bacterium | reverse complement strand
TATGGCGGCAACGTTGGCGGTGTCGAATCGGGATGTCGGAGCGACCTGTCTTTGTCCTTCCACTGAGAGAAACTGCACTAAAACCGCATCGCATAATACGTTCAGGGTTCCCTGGGACAGGTGTGTCACGGCAATCGGCAGTTTGCTATTTTTTAGCTCGGTCAGTATTTCTTGGGGATCAAAGTTGCCATGTACAAAAAAATCAAGATCAGTGCTCTTTCTGTGGTGCAGGTAAATAGCCAATCCGGTTCCTCCGGCGAGATAAAAGCCTCGTTGTGAGGCAATTGTCGTGGCGATGTTCCAGGCTCGATGACTACTCGATGACATGATGCCTTCCAAGGGATGCGCCATGCGATCTACTTCTTTTGGGCTATGTGAGAAGCAAGGGCCGACATCTCCGGCGTAAATCCGCGCCGGGGTAGCGCGGCGACAGCAAATGCTTCTGGATCAAGATTATGTATTGCCCAGGCAAGGGCGTGGGGGTTGTCTTGTTCAAGAATGGCAATGGCAATGGCCGGGCCATGGTCTTTAGTATTTAGCTCTGCGAGATCTACATTCCAGAACAGGTGCTTGAAGCGGCGTGGAACCTTGGTGTCTTTTGGCATGGGGAACGTGGGCGCCGGCGGAATGGTGCTGCGTATGTCTAAAGCGATCTTGTCGGTCATCCAGTACGGACTGACGCGGAGAATCCACACGCTGATCTCTTTGACGATTCCTTCGGCTACTACTTCACGACGGTGTTCGACCATCCCTCGTCGTTCGAGGTTATTGAGTGCCTTTAGGGCAGTCGAAGGCGAGATGCCTGCAAGACGGGCGACTAAACGCCCCGAACGGAGCCCGAAAGGGCGTTTTAATAAAACGCTGAGGACAAACAGCTCTTCCCGGCCGAATCCATCCACCTTTGGGACCTTCCCCAAATCTCCCAGCAGGATACGGGCATCTTTTTCGCTGAGTCGCAAATGTCCCTTGGGTCCACGACAAGGTTCTAGTCCCAGTCTGGATATCGCTCTATGGATAGAGGGAACGCTCACGCCGAGCCAGTTGGCCACTTGTGTTGTGGAATAAACCTTGCGACTAGTGTCCATATCGTTATTTTAGCGCGTTCCTACTCTTGTTGCCGCTTACTACCAGGCAACAAACTGCGCGGCGCCTCCGAGATGTCGGCCGGTCGGGCAGAAGAGGCAAGTTGAAAAACTCGGACGAGCTCTCTAGCTCGTCACAAGGCGGGGGTTAGCGCCGGGATCGGCGAGATTCAATGCTTGCCTTGAGGAAGACCGGACCAATCGCTTCATGGACAATTTGACCAAGACAGTGACCTCCCTCGCAATTTGCGCGCCGCTACGTGCAGACAGCGACTCCTTTTGAGTAGAAATTCACCTATGACAACATCGCCACGCTCGTGAAGCCTTTCAGTGACAACAAAACCTGCCTGGCCACAGCCAACGGCCCGCGAATACGTGGCGCGCAATTGTCGACCGAAATACTTAGCGAAGTGTCAGCGCGAGGTAATCCTTCTTGCCTTTACGAAGCAGGATCTGTCCGCCGGGTAAGATATCCGATGTTCTCACCGTCGCATCCACATCGTGGACCCGCACGTTGTTTAGATAGACGCCACCTTGGGTGATCAGCTTTCTCGCCTCCGAACGACTTTTGCATAACCCCGCACCGCTTAACAGATCGACGACCGCCGCCCCGAGGGCAAGAGACGAGGCATCCACATCGTAATGTGGAGCTCCAGCCAGGGCCATCTCAATCGCCCGAGCATCCATGGTCAGGATCTCGGTGGAAAAGAGGGCCTCGGAGGCTTGCCGCGCGAGTGCAAGCCCATCGGCACCATGGATGAGTTGAGTAATCTCATTGGCCAGGGCATGCTGGCCCAGGCGCAGCTCGGGTTTTTGCTCCACCGCAATCTTGAGCTCTTCAATTTCTTCATGGGAGAGAAAGGTGAAGACCTTCAAGTACTGCACCACGCTCGCGTCGTCGGCGCGCAAGAAGAATTGGTAGAAGTCATAAGGCGAGGTCTTCTTGGGGTCAAGATAGATCGCGCCGGACTCGCTCTTTCCAAACTTCGTACCATCTGGTTTGAGCAGTAGCGGCGAAGTCATCCCGTAGACGTGGACACCTCTCGCCTTTCGGATCAGGTCAATCCCGACGGTGATGTTGCCCCACTGGTCAGATGCGCCCATCTGGAGATTGCAACCGTATGTGTCATAGAGGTGGAGGTAGTCGGCGGCCTGTAGCAGCATATAACTGAACTCCGTGTACGAGATACCGTGTTCGCGCTCGTGCAGGCGTGCGCGAACGGAATCCTTGGCGACCATTTGATTCACCGTGACATGCTTTCCGACGTCACGGAGAAATTCGAGCATGCGGACCTCGCCGAGCCAGTCGGCATTGTTTACCAGAACCGCGCTAGATCGCCCCGCGTCAAAATCGATAATTTGTTCCAGTTGCACCTTGATCCGCGCGACGTTGTGTTCGAGCACCTCGCGACTCAAGAGAATACGCTCGGTGGACTTCCCCGAAGGGTCGCCAACCATGCCAGTTGCGCCCCCTGCGACGACAATGGGTCGGTTCCCTCCCACCTGAAGGCGACGAAGGTTAAGCAGCTGAATCAAATTTCCGTGATGAAGCGAGTCAGAAGTCGGATCGAAGCCAATGTAGGCCACCGCTTTTCCAGCATCGATCAACTTGGTTGCTGCGTCGTCGCTGACCTGATGAATCAAGTCACGCCAACGCAGGTCATCAATTACGGACTGCTTCGTCTCGCTCATGATTAAAGGTTAGCCGTGCCAGCGGTTATGCAACTTGGCCCCGGCCTATGATTCGACGTCTGCCCGAAGGGCCAGGGCGATTTGCGCGTTGATATCACGATGAGCGGCGAGATTGGCGCCTCTGTCGCTTTGAATTATCATCACCCGCGATTTGCGCGAGCGACGCAAATCGGCAATTGCGTCCGGAAGGTCCTCGACCTCGGCATCGGTATGGCAGACGATGGAATATGCCTGGGCTATCTTGGCAAGGTCGACGCCGTGTGGCGTCCCGAAGATCTCCTCGAAGACCTCGGTACTCGTTTCGCGGTTTTGCGGCAAGAACGAGAAGATTCCTCCGCCATTATTGTCGATGACCACGATTAGCACGGCGATTTCGAGCTTGGCAAGCTCTCTTAGAAACGACGCGTCGTATAAAAATGCGAGATCCCCGATCGCTAGTACGCCGATCCCCCCGAATCCCCCGCGCTCATTGGCCAAGGCGGCGCCCACGAAGCTCGCCAGGACCCCATCGATTCCGTTAGCCCCTCGATTTTCTAGCACCCGCGGATAATCAGGCTTTGATCCCGAGAAGAACTCAAGGTCACGCATAGGCATCGACGCCGACGCGAATAAAAGGTCAGTCGAGCTCAAAGACTCGACCAGGACTCTGGCCACCTTGATCTCGACGCCAAGAGTACCGTCGAGCTGTGATGCGCGAACCTCGGCGTCGCACACATTGTCGATGCGAAGGTAACGAGCGGCGAACCCTTGATCAACGCCCAATCCCCCCAACATTTCCGCCTGGGAAAGCTCGGCTACCAGGCGCTCAAGCGGTCCAAGTACGAACCCGGCCGCGGTGCCGTTCGGATCGGTCGCTCTATCGCCGCTGCGGTAAATCCTCGTGGAACCTTCTCGATAAGGCGAAGAAATGACGTCCAGATACTCGCTCAGCGTGCGCGACGCCTGTGGCCGTCCAAAGTACAGAACCACCTCCGGCAAGAGCTGGTCCAAGAGTTCGGGGACCCGAAGAAAGGAATCTTGGTAACTTATCGCGTAACGGCTGCGCCGAGCCATCCCTGATCGCGGGTCAACCATCGTTGGCCATCCGAGTAGTTCGGAAATCGCAAATACTGCCTCGCTATGATCGCACTCGCCTACCACCACGAGACCGCGCTTGGTGCCGAGCAACATCTGCGCGAAGGACCTCGCTTCAACGACGTCGTCAAGGTCTACCGTCGCGTACCACGGCAGCGAGCCAGCCCGTCCGGCCAATGGCTCAACCGCTCCGGCCGAGGGTACAACGAGTGGCTCGCGGAAAGAGACATTGAGGTGTACTGGTCCGAGGGGTCCGCCGAGGCCGCGCGACACCAACACGGCGCGCGAGATCGTAGCGCGAAGCCGGTCCAAGCTTGCCGGGGCGCCAGCGTCGATAAAACGGTGCTGTCGTATAAAACCTGCAAACACTGCCGTCTGGTCAATGGTTTGCGCGGCCCCGGTATCATAAAGCTCGAACGGCCGATCGGCGCTGAGCACCACGAGTGGAATCGAGCTGTACGCGGCCTCGGTAACCGCGGGGGATAACTCTACCACCGCAGTCCCGGACGTCGTAACAACCGCGGCCGGTACACCGCTCGCCTTGGCGACACCAAGCGCGAAAAAACCGGCGCTTCGTTCGTCTAAAAGCACCCTGGCCTCTAGGCCGGGATGGGCCAGCGCAGCCAAGGCCAGCGGCGTAGACCGCGATCCCGGTGAAAGGGTGACAATGCGCACACCGTTGCGAAAGAGCTCGTCGACAATGGTTCTGGCCACCACATGGTTGGAGAGCGCCTCGTCAAATTCGACCTGCAAGATCCACCTTCGCTCCCGTTGCGCTAGTTTCGTCCATGGAAAGAACTATGGACCACGATCGCCAATTAGCAACTAAAACAATCTATCCAATCGGCGACGAGGCGCAAAACGCCAACCGTCGCCAAATTGTATTGCTTCACGGCTTCACACAGAACTCGAACGTCATGGCCCCCTTCGGACGCTTGTTGGCAAATCTCACCCAAAGGGCAGTGGATGTGGTCGATCTCCCTGGTCACGGCGGCAGTGCTGAC
>JAJYGZ010000224.1 GCA_021790495.1 Actinomycetes bacterium | reverse complement strand
CGGTGCTCTTGAAGTGCATCTGCGTCTATCCTCTCCTCCTTACAAGTGGCCCTGCTTCTACGGGATCGACACCCCTTCGCGCCCTGATCTTTTGGCCGCGGTAAAGAGCATCGAAGAAATCAAGGCATTCTTAGATGTCGATTCGATCGCGTACTTGGGTCTCGAAGACCTCAAGTCGGCGATCGGAGCTGGCGAGGAGGGTTATTGCGATGCCTGCTTGACCGGCTGCTACCCGGTGGAAGTCCCCGTGGCAATCCAGCCGCGGGCGATGGCGCAATAACGAATTTACTTTTGCAAATGGGTGGAGCTTGAATTTGAACGAGATACTCGATTACGCTGCATCTGGCGTAAATATCGCCGAGGGCGATCGAGCGGTCGAAGGAATCAAGGCGATAGTGGGCGCAACCGCTGTTCCCCAAGTCTTATCGTCGATCGGCGGCTTCGGTGGCCTTTTCGAGCTTGGCGCAGATGAGTTCAAAGAGCCGGTTCTGGTCTCTTCTACCGACGGCGTCGGCACCAAGGCTTATCTCGCCGCACTGGCCAAGCGTTACTCGAGCATCGGAATTGATCTGGTGGCCATGTGCGTCGACGACATCGCGGTGCTTGGAGCCAAGCCGCTTTTCTTGCTCGACTATCTTTCGGTCGGCCAGCTCGATGCAGCGATAGCGACCGAGATCGTTTCGGGCGTCGCGAGCGGGGCGAAGAGTTGCGGCGCGTCTCTGCTTGGAGGGGAGATGGCCGAACACCCGGGATCGATGCCCCCGGGGCACTTCGATTTGGCTGGATTTGTCGTGGGAATCGTAGAAAAGTCCGAGATTTGGGGTCCCCATCGGGTCTGCGCCGGTGATCTCGTAGTTGGAATCGACTCTCCCAACATGCGCTCGAATGGCTACTCGTTGGCACGTAGGGCGATTTTCGGTTCGCGTTGTGAACCAGGAGCCTCCCAATCCGAGATCACCGAGGCGCTCGACATCGGGCGGGGTCCCGGCAGCGTGGATTCGGTGACCCTCTTCGACGAGCTGCTCGAGCCCAGTGTTCTGTATTCCCCGGTGCTAGCTGGGCTTGGCGGCCGGATCCCGGTGCATGCCGCGGCCCATATTACCGGCGGCGGCTTAGAGGCCAACCTCGCCAGGGTTATTCCTACTGGACTGCGGGCCCGCATCGACAAGGGCACCTGGGTAGTTCCCTCGATCTTCGAACTAATACAGAGGCGAGGATCCATCTCGGATGAAGAGATGAGCAAGGTATTCAACATGGGAATCGGAATGACGCTGGTGCTCGACGGCTCCTTCGTGTCCGAAGTGATCGAGATATTGGCGTCGTTTGGCCGGAGAGGTTATGTAATCGGCGAAGTAGAAAGAGACGCGTGACGACATTGCCAAGGCTCTACGTCGAACCCCCGCAGTATCCGCGCAGCTACCAGGAAGCGACGGTTCTCGACGATCTTGAACTAAAGGGCCTCCTCGTCAAACACCTCAAAGATCATTCTGTGCGTCGGGGCGATTTCACCCTTAAGTCGGGCCGCAAGAGCTCTTGGTTCATCGACGCAAAGAAGACCGCGTGCGATCCGATGGGGATTATCGTTATTGCCGCCTTGATGTTGCGATTGATTCCGGCCGAGGTCACCGGTATCGGCGGCTTGACGATGGGAGCAGATCCGGTTGCGTTTGGGGTCGCGGCCATTGCATCGGCGACAGCCCGTCCAATCTCGTCTTTTTCAGTTCGCAAAGAAGTTAAAGATCACGGTGCAGGAGGGAGGCTAGCAGGCATTCTTGCGACGGGATCGATGGTGGCAATTACCGAGGACGCGGTCACGCGAGGAAACTCGATCATGGAGGCGGTAGACGTCGTTCACGAATTAGGCGGCAAAGTTGGCGTTATAACTGCCGTTGTGGACCGAGGCGGCACTGTAGGGGCCCTGGCTGAGCTCCGCGGGATCCCGTTTCGTCCTTTGGTTACCGCCATGGACCTCGGATTCGAATTTGAGGGCGCCTGATCTTCTTGGTGCGCGTTGGCGATTGCTTGAGACGCCCCGGCCGCATAGGAAGGCGCGGCCTAAGTCATCCGCCGCGGATGATCGCCAGTGCTGTGAGTGTCGTAATTAGCACCGGGATTGTCAGGATGATTCCGACCGAGAAGTAACGTCCCCAGGAGATCGTCATCCCCTTGCGGCGAAGCACTTCCAGCCAAAGGAGTGTCGCCAAGCTCCCGATAGGGGTGATTTTGGGTCCGAGGTCTGATCCGATGACGTTGGCGTACGCGGCCGTAAGCACGTTGTGAGCGGAAAGGTGCGCGGCATGGATCGACAGCGCGCCGATAAGAACTGTGGGCATGTTGTTCATGATTGACGAGATCACGGCAATTAGAGAACCTGTCCCAAGCGAGAGCGGCACAGTTCCATGTGCCGACAACATCGATATCACCCTGGCGAGATACCCGGTGAGCCCTTCGTTTCTAAGACCGAAGACCACCAGGTACATCCCAAGCGAGAAGAGCACGATTTGCCATGGCGCTTCGCGCACGATCTTGACTACGTCAATAGGGATTGCGCTTGGCGAAGCCTCGTTTGGTAAGCCGAGTGGAATCCCAGAGGACGCTGCAACCGGCGTTTTGCGGCGGAGTTTTTGGCGTCCGGCAACCATGAGAAGGACGGCGGCCGCAATTCCAGCGATGAAAGAGATGTGTACTCCAAGCGGGTTCGCGATGAAGTAACCGCCGAGTAGGACCGCAAGTATTACCCATCCCGCGCGAAATGTCACATGGTCAGTTATCGCGCTGGATGGTTCGGGCAGGTCACTGACGTGGTAGCTGCTCGGGATTTGCTTAGAAAAATAGATGAAGAGCACTGCGAGGCTGGTAGCAATTGCTATCACGTCGACCGGGACCATGACCGCCGCGTAATTGGCAAAGCCAATGTGGAAGTAGTCGGCTGAGACGATATTGACGAGATTTGAAACTACGAACGGGATACTCGTCGTGTCGGCGACAAAGCCCGTAGCGATGACGAATGCAAAGCTGGCTGCCGCGGAGAATTCCAGTTCCAAGAGCATTTCCATGACGATGGGAGTGAGAATCAGGGCGGTACCGTCATTTGCGAATACCGACGAAATCGTTGCGCCCAGCAAAATCACCAGGACGAAAAGTCGGCGACCGCTCCCGTTGCCCCACTTGCCTACGTGAAGGGCCGCGAATCTAAAGAACCCGGCCTCGTTTAAGACCAGCGAAATGATGATCAGCGCCACGAAGGTCAGGGTGGCGTTCCAGACGATCGTCCAGACTACTGGTATGTCCGAAAGATGAATGACGCCGGCGACAAGGGCAATGAGCGCTCCACCCAAGGCACTGTAACCGATGCCAAGTCGTCGGGGTTGCCAAATTACCAAGATCAGCGTCAAGAGAAAAATGATAAGCGCAAGGGCCAATTACAAAAATCCGTTCAAGAAGTTGCCGCTATGCCAAAGCGAAGGGAGTCTCTTGGTGGCGCGGGGCGCGCGTTTCGTCGGCTGGGCCGTCACGACTTAGGGTTAGGGCCGACCAAGACTTGAAGCGGCGATCGAGTCGAGGAGATTTTCTCGAGGAGATCGATCGCCACCCCAAGCCGATCCTCGTTGATCGAATACCAGATCCATTTCCCCCGTCGGCTGCTCCTAATTAGGCCAGCAGCGGTAAGGACCTTGAGATGGTGGCTGATGGTCGGCTGAGCTTTTTTCAGTGGAGCAACGAAGCTGCAGGCGCATATTTCGCCGCCTTGGGCGCGTGAGATCATATCCAGAATTTGAAGTCGGACGGGATCTCCCATCGATGACAGAACGCGCGCGATGTCGTCGATCTCTGCAATGGGTACCGGCTCGATCGATGGCGGCGATCCGCATGAGTCGGCGGCTATTTTGGCGAGTTGTCCGACTGAAAGTTGTATCGACATTTGTAGATATGTTAGCCGTTCTTTGGGCTGATGCCACTATCATATCGAACTATATCGATATGATAGCCATGGTTGAGGGTTCGTCGATTGTGGCAGAGATTAGAGGAAACGCACTGGTGACAAAGTCAGAAGTCCTATTCGTATGCGTGCACAATGCAGGCCGCAGCCAAATGGCCGCTGCGCTGTTGCACCACCTTGGCGGTGCGCACGTGACGGTGCGTTCGGCGGGCAGCCAGCCTTCGTCTTCGCTCAACCCGGTTGTGGTCGAGGCTATGGCCGAGATCGGGATTGACATCTCGATGGAATTTCCCAAGCCGCTTACCTATGAAGGGGCTCGCCAAGCCGATGTCATCATCACGATGGGATGCGGTGACACGTGTCCGGTGTTTCCCGGAAAGACCTATCTCGACTGGCAGCTCGACGACCCTGCGGGGCGGGACCTAGCGGCGGTGCGAGTTATCCGTGATGACATCGCAAAAAGGGTTAGGGAATTATATGAGAGTTTGACGCGTCAAAACGAACGCGCCTAGCGCCAAACCGATCGCGTAATCTAGAACGCGAGTAGCTCTAGAACCGCCGCGCGAATCTTGTCGGGAGTGATCAGCACTTCTTGTTCGAGAGTCCGTGAAAAAGGAGATACCGGGATCATCGGGGCGCAGAGGCGCTTTATCGGAGCGTCGAGATAGAAGAAGGCGTTCTCCAAAATCGTTGCCGCCACTTCTGCGCCGACGCCGAACGCGAAGTTGTCTTCGTGGACGACCAAGACTTTCGCGCATCGCTTTGCTGAGTCCACGATCGTCGCAACGTCGAGCGGCGCGATGGTGCGGAGGTCCACCACCTCGATGCTCGCCTTTTCTGCGAGCGACTCAGCTACTTCGAGGGCGTAGTGGCGCATGAGGCCATAGGTAATTATCGAGAGTTCGTTGCCGGGTCTCACGATCGCCGCCCGCCCGATCGGAACATCGGGGATCGTAGTGGGCAAATTTCCTTTAA
>JAJYGZ010000303.1:1690-4932 GCA_021790495.1 Actinomycetes bacterium | reverse complement strand
GCTGACGTCGTTGAGACGGCTGAGGTTGCTGACGTCGTTGAGACGGCTGAGGTTGCTCCTATAAACGTCCCTCCATCTGACTGAGTAGCTCCGAATACAGGTCAAATCTCTTCTCTTCGAAGCAAGGGTCAGGCGAGCAAGGCGGAAATGGGCTGAACTCAAGTCACCGATAACGGTAAACTCGACATGCCCGAGTGGTCATCTACCGCTTAGCAGTTACGGGCAACACCAAAGACGGGGGTATGCAATGGCCGTTATCACCCATAAAATCTCGGACCACATCTTCGGTATCGCGATCGATCGGCCAGAAGCGCGGAATGCCGTTAACGGCGCCGTAGCGCTAGCGATGGAAGCTGCCATTGATGAGTTCGAGTCCAACGACGCCGCATGGGTCGCTATTTTGCATGGCAACGGCACTAACTTCAGTGCCGGTGCCGACCTCAAAGAGATCGCCGCTGGGAATGCCGCATCGCTGCGGACCGAGAGGGGCGGCTTTGCCGGAATCGCAACACGTGCGCGAACCAAGCCGATCATCGCCGCGGTCCATGGATCGGCGCTCGCCGGCGGGTGTGAAATCGCGCTCAGCTGCGACATGATCGTTGCAACCAAGTCGGCAAAGTTCGGGTTACCAGAGGTCAAACGCTCGCTGGTGGCGGCGGCAGGGGGGCTATTTCGGCTGCCCAGGGTATTGCCACGAAATATCGCCAACGAAGTGATCCTGACTGGCGATCCAATATCTGCCGAGCGCGCTCATAGCTGGGGAATGGTCAACGTCGTCTGCGACGATTCAGAGCTAGATGAAACGGCACGAATACTAGCCGCTCGGATCGCCCAAAATGCGCCTCTCGCGGTTCGCGAGTCGCTCCGGATTACCCGACAAGCCCATTCCCAGCCTGACGAATTTCTCTTCGAATTGAGCTCCGCCGCGCTGGCCGGTCTCGCGCTGACCAATGACTTCCAAGAGGGTCCACGAGCCTTTATAGAAAAGCGGCCCCCGAAATGGACCGGGACCTAGAGTCCCCAAGGACTCCGGCATCCTGCGGGCTTGAACGACAACTCTTACCGAACACGAAACATCTTCAGTTCGCGAGCCCTAAAGCCGGTTCGCTCTCCGACGCTTTTTGCGTTGCGCGCCCCCGGAGCAGCGACGTAACAGATATCGCGAGCGCCGCCAGATAACGCGACTTCAACCAATTGCATTGTCAACCAGGTGCCGATACCCCTTCGGCGAAATGCAGGGTTGACAAATCCGACTATCTCTGTGTCGTTCTCCTCTTCGGAGACCTGAGGCCATGCAAGAACTCCGAGTGCGACCGGCTCATCGCGATCACGCACAACATATGCTGCCGAAGCACTTTCCTCGGGGCGATTGCGACCCGGGTCCTCGGTTTGACTCGGTATTAGCAGCGATGAAAACCTGCGCCACAAGTGGCCCGAAATACGCTCGCCACCCTTGTAAAGCCTTACCTCGGCAATCAAAGATAGAAAAGACCCCAAAGCCCAGTCGACATCTTGCGAGGTCAAGCGCGCTAGCACAAGCTCTGGATTTTCTGCTTGCAAGGCGCCTCCCGGGAAATAATCCTTATGAACTCGGACCCATCAGCTTTTCAGCTTTGGCGATAATGGTCTTGCGACCACGGTGTCCCCGTTCAAAGTCGACGACAATCACTAGTTCGGCGTCGTTGAGTAGGTCAAGTTTTTTTACGATCTGGGTGGCAGAAAGCGTGGCATAGTTCGGGATGACGGACCCAACCGCTTCCACTTCGATCTCAGGACCCGGATTAGCCCCGCGGACCGATGCCTCATCATCTGTCTCGGTATTATCAAGACTTTGGGTTGGCTCCAACAAGTCCCGGTCTGCGGGCAAAGGATCTGCCTCTGGAGCGACGGTCGAGGTCGAATCCGGCTCAGAATCTCCGAATATGAACCGCGCCAAATCGCCCCACGGCTCAGGCAAAAGCGAACTAACTGTACTCGTGACCTGCTTGCGAAGATCATTTACTTGGGACTTAGCTTGCGCTCCCGCGAAGTCGACCGCCATTTTCCCAATGAACCTAGCCATTGCCGTTCGAGACTCGACGACGGCTCGACCCGTTTCAACGGCCTTTGGCAGCGCCTCGGCAACCGATGTCATGATGCCCACTGGAGCATAAACAGCGTAATCAATCAGCCGCTTTAGTTCATCTTCTTGCATCAGCCCTCCATCCGGTTTGGTTCGCCCATATTCCCGATACCCACAAACTTAGACACAGTCGCGACAGTAAGTTTTCTCCTTGTTCGCAAGTTGGGTCAGCTTCTTTACCAAAAAACAACTCTGACATACGAACTCATCGGGCTGTTTGGGCAGAACCGTCAGGGCGATATCAGCGCGATCGTCCCCTTCGTCATCTTCGTAGTCCTCATCCTCGTCGTCGGCGACAACCATTCGCTCCTTGAGGATATCGTCGAGGCTCGCCTCGACCTCTTCCTCGAGTTCCTCATCCTCGTCGTCGCTCTCCTCGTCGGATTCAACCTCGACTTCGTCGTCAATATCCGCGTCGTCGATATCGGCGACCTCGTCAATGTCGTCAATGTCGTCGATCACGTCAATGTCGTCAATGTCGTCGATCACGTCAATGTCATCGATCACGTCAATGTCATCGATAGCATCGAGGTCTTCGACTTCGAGGTCTTCGAGATCATCGACTTCGTCGAGACTCTCTACCTCGTCGAAATCTGACTCCGCGAAATCCTCGATCTCCTCGTCGTCAGTCTCATCGTCCGCCAAGCCCTCTGGGGCTACCACATTCTCGATTTCACCGGCTTTTTTGCGAGCCATCTAACTGTCCCTTTCATCGGTCGGCAACCCGACCCCACTGAACTCTGCTTCTTTGCACTTTGAAAGTTTCGCTTAGTGGATCAATATTTATCGCGCTTTTGTTCCCGCAAAACTCTAGCGACTAATCCGGTTAGCCAAGTCGTCTGTCACGATTTATGAACGGTGGCAGGTCGAGCACGGGCAGCTTCGCGCTCAACCGAGTCCAGGCGTCCCTGGTCGCCAGCCGAAAGATCGACATGCTCCATCGCTGCGGCAACCCTGTTATGACCCGCCACTTCTGAAATCGCGCGATACATAAGCTGGGCGATCTCCCGATAACTCTCATGTCCTTGCGGCGTCGTCCTCAGCTCGATCAGGTGCATCGCCTCACGCGCGTTGATCTCCATGTCGAATCGCATGCGGAAGGCCATCGGCACGCAATAGG
>JAJYGZ010000303.1:0-1680 GCA_021790495.1 Actinomycetes bacterium | reverse complement strand
CATAGCGCTGCGCAAGTTGCCAATGATAGCGCGCTGCGCGCTCCAGCGCAGTCGAATAGATAGCCGCTTCGGCCTCAGTCAGTTTCGACGAGGTGTAGTAGCCGAGACTACAATCCAACTCCGCCCAGGCGATGCTGAGTAGGCGGTGTCTCTGCAGGTCGCGAAAGGCTCCGTAGTCGCACACGATTTCGAAGTGATAACTAGTCCGCTCGAACGCTCTGGAGGGACGGTGGCGTCGGTTTTCACGCCTTCCAAGGTACACCCGCCACAGCTCGTCGATATCCTCGGCACTCATCGACCCAACCGCCTTGATCGCCTCGCGAGCCCCTAATCCAAAGCGTTCGAAGAGAATTGCGGCGGTGATCTTCTCCTCCCCACCTTTGTCAAAGCCAACCAGGTCTAGAGAGCCGCCAAGAGAGCCCGAAAGCACCAGCTCGGCGTCGGAGCCAGCATTTTCGACACCCAGATGGGGCAAAAATGGAGCATGCGTATGACGCGTCTCGTTGAGATAGGCGACCCAGGGGTCGCGGCGCTCCTCGCGATTCAGACGCGACACCAAGGATGGGATCATCAAATTGAGCTCCGCATGCAGCTGGGCGCCGACTTCGCTGAGTTCACTCAGGGGATGGGCATACAGGTGGAGCACCAGCTGCTCCATGGCTTGAGCGGAAGCGAAAATACCTACGTTGGATCGCGTCGCAGCGGGCAGGAGGCCACGGGTGGCATCAAGGCCGAATGCTCGCAGTGTCGCACGCATCGGGGGCGCGACACTCTCAAAACCTCCAGCTTCGGCAAACAACCGCTCCATAACGGAGCGAGAAAGATCGGAGTAGCTCGAAAATAAAGAGTCCATCTCCACTTCGTAGGCGGCGAGATCTGGAGGCGAGAGTTCCCTCGGTCGAACATATCGAAATTGGCCGCGCGAATCGCGTGTATCGTAGGGAATGTATCGCGTCGACTGCTCTAGATAAGCGGCGAGCCGCGGCCTTTCTACGACCTTGGTAGCAAGGTTGGATATCTCCTCTAGGGCAACGTGAACCCCCGCGAGCTGCGCGACCGAGTCGTCGCCATATTCAGTAAGCACGCGCGAGAAGAGACCTTCGGCCCGATCAACGCCCTTCTGATCGGCTTCAAGACTATCTTGAGCCCCGATTTCGTAAAACTCGTCGAGAAAAAGCCGCCTCAACGACTTCGGAGATCGCGAGTACCTGGCGAAGAGCGCCGCCTTGGTAACCTCGGGCAGATTACGCAACCCGAAGACCGCTTGGTCGACGTTGGTGAAGTATCTCCCCAATATCGCTCGCTCTGCGTCGGTGAATTCCATGCTCATTTGCAAATACCATAGGAGCTTGAATTGGTGTTGGGTGCGCGATGTGACATAGGACCAAGAAACTCGGTTCCCGCTATCCATTGGTCGCCCTAAAGCGCGCACCGGGTCTGCGACTAAGTGGATTCCGTGATGCGCTCTTCCCGCCCTCAGAGGCCAGATCGCTGGACGCGGAGGTGTCGCCTGGCCGCATGGACCCAATCCCAAGGCCATGACGCTGGTGTTGGTGCTGGTAGCTTTCTAGGAGAACATTTCACCGGCACGTGCCTTCAACTGTCCCCATGCGGCAGGTGATGCCGGCTTTTGATTATTGGGGGATTTATGCGAGGCACTGACGCAGAAGCCATCGAGAC
>JAJYGZ010000037.1 GCA_021790495.1 Actinomycetes bacterium | reverse complement strand
AAATTCGCTGCGCGCTCGGTCGAGATACCGTGAATCCGGCTCGCCTCTTCAGGAATCGCGCGGCCCGGATTCACCACTGAGTAAGCCTCGGAGATACAACTCTCGCCTCTCATGGCCACGAGAGCATAAGAGACGGGCAAATCCGTTGCGACGTCGACTCCGGTCGTCTCTAAGTCAAAGACCAAGAACGTATTGGCCTTGAACCATTCCTCACTTGCCAAGCGGTGCTCATCTTCGATTACTTCAAGATACATCAGCGCATCCGTTTCTCGCTCGGGCTCAAATAATTTGCCGGCTTCATATGCCGGTCACGGTACGGCCAAACAGGAACCACCGATTGCGACATAATTACATCACGGTAGTTATGTCTACTACCAACTTGTAACACTTCGCGAACCGCCAGCTCCGTGCTCTAGGCCACTGAACCGACCGTCTGCGAGCCTCAGTGCCTCAATCGACCGTGCGCCAGTCGGCACTCAAGTTCTTCCCGAGTGAAAGACTCCTGCATTGCCAACGCCGCTCCGCGAATAACGACTGTCGCCAGATCCGCTCCGGAATCGCCCACCATACTGGACGGAGGAATGGGATAATTTTCTAGCGACAGGATTTTGGAGCGATACATGAAGCTAGGTGTCACAGTTGACCCCCGCGATCTTGGCTTTGACGCCAAGCGCCTGGATAAGATCGGCGAGTATTTCGGCACATACCTGGATGACAACAAGCTCGCAGGATGGCTCATTCATGTTGCCCGCGGTGGTGTTCCGGTCTACTTGGAAACGCGTGGAATGCGCGATCTGGAGGCCGGGCTACCGATCGAGGAAGATACCATCTTTCGAATATTTTCGATGACCAAGCCCATTACCTCAGTGGCCGCAATGATTCTCGTTGAGAGGGGCCAACTCGACCTCTCCGATCCTGTCGCCAAGTACATTCCTAGCTTCGCCAACAACAGCGTCTATACAGGGGGGCCATACCAAAACCCGACGACAACGCCCGCCACGCAGGAAATTCTCATTTGGCACCTCCTGACGCATTTGGCGGGGCTCACCTACGGATTCCACTACGCGCACCCCACCGACGCCATCTATCGCGCCAACGGTTTCGAGTGGGGATGGCCCGATGGAATGTCGCTTGAGCAATGTTGCGACGCTTGGGCGAACATGCCCCTGGTTTGCAACCCGGGAACCGAATGGAACTACTCGGTGGCAACCGACATCGTCGGCCGCATTGTCGAGATCGTTTCAGGCATGCGCCTTGACGAATTCTTCTCCCGTGAAATTTTCGACCCACTTGGCATGAGTGACACGGCATTTTACGTCGCAGAGAAGGACCGTCACCGCCTCGCGGCACTTTATGTCCCGTCACCCGAAACCAAGGCGCCGCTTCGCTTTGACGAACTTGGAAAGATGAAATCTGCTGCTCCTACGCGACTGTCGGGAGGCGGCGGACTTGTCTCGACCGCGCACGACTATTTCACTTTCTCGACGATGCTGCTAAACGGGGGGTCTCTTGACGCAACCCGAATTCTTAAGCCCGAGACGGTCAGCCTTATGACGACCAACCATCTGCCAGGAAATCGGGACCTTGAACAAGGCGGGAGGCGAATCTTTTCGGAGTCAAACTACTCGGGCGTAGGATTCGGGCTGGGTTTTTCCGTGGTGATCGACCAGGAGGCAACAGGACTTCCCGCCAGCGCTGGCACCTTTGCTTGGGGTGGCGCGGCCAGCACGGCATTCATGATCGACCCCGCTCAGGAGCTGACGATCATCTTTCTGACCCAGCTCCTTCCTTCGTCAACCTACCCAATCCGACCTCAGCTAACGCAGCTCGTATACGACGCTTTGCTCAGCTAGGTCCGGGGCAAGCGTGAGCTCCCAAATGTGGCTCAACGATCCGACCAAACCCACGACAACTCAATTTTGGCCATATGGACATCTTGTGAAGGGAATAAAATGGACTACGACGACGCAGTCACAATCGTTACCGGGCCCGGACAGCCCTACGAGATCGAGGATCGGGTCATCGGTTCGTCAGTGCTCAAAGTCTTCAAAAATGCGCCCGCGAATCTGGTTGAACTTTTCGAGGCATCGCGGAACTTTTCCGACCAGACATTTCTGGTTTACGAGGGGGAGCGTTGGAGCTTCGCCGAGACTATGGCGCTTTCGGACCGAATCGCTGCCACTCTAGTAAACAAATACGGCATCACCAAAGGCGACCGAGTTGCAATCGCAATGAGAAACCAGCCCGAGTGGGTCGCCTCATACTGCGCCGCGCTATCGGTAGGCGCCATCGCTACTCTTTTAAACTCCTGGTGGGAGGCGAACGAACTTCGATACGGCATCGCAGATTCCGGTGCGAAGATCGTAATCGCCGACCTCGAGCGCGCGCACCGAGCATCGGAAGCGGCCATCGATCTGAACATTCCGCTCCTGGTGGTTAGGGCGGCCCAAAGTTCGATTCCTGAGGGCGCGCTGTCGCTAAGCGAGGTACTTCAAGGCGACGGCAGCTTCGACCGTCCAGAAATACTGCCCGAGGACTTCGCTACCCTTCTTTACACCTCCGGCACGACCGGAAACCCAAAAGGAGCTCTTTCAACCCATCGCGCCGTAATGACCGCGGTGCTTGCCAATGGAGCTCGGTCTGCGGTCGATACGTTGCGATCCGCCAAACCCCAAGCCTCCAAATGGCCGGTAAGCTTCGTGCTTGGCCTGCCTCTCTTTCACGCAACCGGCAGCGTATCGATTCTCTTGTCGGCCGTTGCTCTGGGCTCCAAGATCGTAATGATGCACCGTTGGGATCCCGAGGCGGCCCTAGCGATCATCGAGAACGAGCACATCACCCATTTTGTCGGAGTCCCGACTATGTCGTGGGACCTTTTGGAGTCGCCTCGGTTTTCAACGACCGACATTTCGTCACTCTTTCGGATCGGTGGAGGCGGCGCGTCGGTGCCACCTGAACTAATTCGCAAGATCGCCCGGCAAGTTGCCGGGGGCGAACCGGCCTTCGGATATGGGCTGACCGAGACCAATACCTACGGACCCAGAATTGACGGCGAGGACGCCCTCGAGAGGCCTGCGTCGGCGGGTCGAATGCTACCGATCATGGAGGTAAAGATCCTGGGGCCGTCGGGTGAGGAGGTTCCAGTGGGCGAGAGGGGAGAGATCTGCTTTTTCGGGTCGCCCTTAATCAGTGAGTATTGGAACAAGCCCGAGGAAACGCAAAAAGCTTTCCACGGAAAATGGCTGCGCTCGGGCGACATTGGCCATTTAGATAAAGACGGTTACGTCTACGTAGACGACCGTCTCAAAGACGTTGTTATAAGAGGCGGCGAGAACGTCTACTGCGTCGAAGTCGAAGCCGCGATCTATGAACATCCCGCCGTTCACGAGGTTGCCGTGTTCGGTCTTGAGGACAAACGCCTCGGCGAGAAAGTCGCGGCAGCAATCTATCCAACCGAGGGAGCCAACCTAGACCCAGAGGAGTTGCGACGCTTTCTCACCGGCAAGATTGCGAACTTCAAGATTCCCTCGCAAATCTTCATCCTCGATCGACAGCTGCCCAGAGGAGCGACCGGCAAAATCCAAAAGAGGGAGCTTCGAAAACACTTCGGATGAGCGGTATGGCCCGAAGGGGCGCTCCGCGAAAAACCCCAGCTCAAGACCTCGCAAGACACCCCAATGTTTGCACAAATGTCAGGACTTGAGGTAATCGCTGGCCAAAAGTCGAAAAGTCTGTCGGTCGTAATATGTTCCCTGGAGCAGAATCGCTCGACGGGCAGTAGATTCCATCGCCATTCCAAGACGTTGGCACACCATTGCCGATGTCACATTATGGGCACTCACATTGGCCTCGACCCTATTCAGGCCGAGATTAGCGAACGCAAAGGCCACTACTGCTTCGCCAGCCCGTGTGGCGGTGCCCCGTCCAATAAAGCGCTCCCCAAGGTAATACCCCAGCTCTCCCGAGTTATTTAATTGGTCAACTTCGAGTGACACGACACCGCACAGCTGTCGGCGGACCCAGATCCCAAAGTGATAAGCACTGCCTTCACCCAGACCAAGGACGGCCTCGCGGATGAAGTCACGCTCATCATCGACGGACTCTACCGCATCAACCCAGGGGAGAAACCTAGCCAAATGACGCCGCGACGACTTGATCAAGTCGAAGAGATCGTCGGCATCTCTTGGCAAAAGTATCCCGATCTCTTCGTCTTGGTAGATAAAACTTCTCAGGATTTCCACTGATTCCCCTTACCTGTCCCGCACCTACAGCCGCCATCGGAGCACCGCGAGCGACGCTTGCCCCTCCGTCGTCTCCCCACGAGCGAATAGGATAGGGGATCAAATGGCAGAGACGGAAGACCCGGGCGCGAGCACGCAACCCGAACTGACCCCCGAAGTTCCCGAGGGACATCCGCCGGGACATCTTATCAAAGAGCCTTCTACGGCTTACGCCTACCTTCGCTTGGCGCGCCCAAAACAATGGATAAAGAACTCTCTGGTATTCGCTGGCCCGATCGCCGGAGGCAAGATCTTCGATGCGCACTTTCTCTTACCAACGATTTTCGCGGCGATTTCATTCTCGATTGCGGCTTCGGGCCTTTACATGATCAATGACGCGCGGGACGCGAAAAGCGACCGCCTCCATCCCACCAAACGCTTTCGACCTGTCGCTGCCGAGCTAATTTCGCCGCGTGCCGCGACGCTGGCCGGTATCTCACTTTTGGCGATCGCCATGGCGCTATCGCTCTTGATCACCACGCAATTTGTCATCGCTCTTGGAACTTATGTGGTGATCACCGTCGCCTACAGCATTTGGCTAAAGCACGAACCGGTCATCGACATCTCCATCGTTGCGCTCGGATTCTTGCTTCGGGCTATTTCAGGCGGACTCGCAACCGGTCTTCCCATCTCTGTATGGTTCCTTACCGTAGC
>JAJYGZ010000102.1 GCA_021790495.1 Actinomycetes bacterium | reverse complement strand
CTCACCCAGGCGACAACTACACAGAAAGTGTGGATACCGAAAGGAACCACACCAGCTGTAATTGAGACCAACAGAACCAGAAAGAACAGGAGCATCTATGGGTTTTTGAACCTGAAAACAGGTAAAGAGCACGCATTTTCTACAGAACGACAGACTATGCATGAAACTGCGGCCATTGTGTCTAAGATCCGCAAGATCTACCCCAAGGAGAAGATTCTGGCTTTATGGGATGGGGCAGGGTGGCAAAGGGAGCGTGGCCCAGCAGGCACTGGTTAGCCATCATATAGAAGCGGTGCACTTCCCTCCGTATTCTCCCGAGCTAAATCCTCAGGAACACGTATGGAAACAGGGACGCTCTGCTGTAACCCACACAACCGCTTCATTCCCAAGATTGAACCGGTGACAACCGAACTGGTCGACCACCTCAATGTAACGACGTTTCCCTACTCGTTGCTGGATTCTAGGAGCAGGTGAGAGTGCGAGGTCTATAGATGGTGTACTGGCAGGTCGCTCAAGAGCTATGTCCGGGGAAATGCGCCGTAGGGAGCCGAGGGATAAATCAGCCAGGACTCGCGACCCTGAGCGATAACTTCAGAGTGGCGAGCGGCCGTTCGGGAGGTGGTCGCCAGCCGATCGGATCACCTGGTTCAAGGGCGCTGTCCAACGCGACGCGCCGACCCGGTCGGCAATCTTCGCCCCAACTAGCTGCGTGCCACCGCATTGTCGGCAAAGATTGAGTAGTGTCGCAGGAATGGACAACGAGTTAATCGAGAGATACGGAATCATCGGCGATCTTCATACGGTCGCCCTGGTGAGCCGGATGGGATCGATCGACTGGCTTTGCCTGCCGCGTTTCGACTCCGGAGCGTGCTTTGCCTCTTTGGTCGGAACAAAGGAAAACGGCGCCTGGACACTTCAACCCGCCGACGACGTGCTTGACAATCACCACAGCTACATTCGGGAAACGTTGGTTTTAGAGACGTATTTTCAGACCGCCACCGGAGTAGTTAAAGTTACCGACTTCATGCCTCCTCGCGACATCCACCCTAAAATTATCAGGCTGGTTGAAGGCATCAAGGGCACGGTAAAAATGAAGAGTTCCCTGGTTCTTCGCTTTGATTACGGTTCGAGCGTCCCGTGGGTGCGTCGCCAGCACGACGACCTCCTGATGGTGGTTGGTCCCAACTCGGTTCTGGTCAGCTCCAGCGTTGAAATGCATGGCGTTGGCTTCGCGACCGAAGCCGACTTCACGATCTCGGAGGGCGAAATTGAGAGCTTCACCATGGTCTACTTCGATTCTATCGCCTCCTCTCCAATTGCGCCGAACCCGGCGACGTCGCTAAAAAAGACTCTCGCCTATTGGAAAGATTTCGCTTCGAGCTGCCGGGAAGACTTCGGCGAATATACCGACGTGGTGACGCGATCTCTAATCACGCTCAAGGCGCTCACCTATGCTCCGAGCGGTGGGATCGTCGCCGCTCCTACCACCTCGCTTCCCGAGGCGATCGGGGGCGTCCGAAATTGGGACTACCGCTACTGTTGGCTTCGCGACGCAACCTTCACCTTGTACGCGATGATGACCGACGGGCTCGAGAAGGAAGCCCAAAGTTGGCGCGACTGGTTATTGCGCGCTGCCGCTGGAGATCCCACCCAGCTTCAGATCATGTATGGCGTCGGCGGCGAGAGGATGATCCCGGAGTTCTCGATTCCCTGGCTGCGTGGTTTTGGCGATTCGTCTCCCGTGCGAGTCGGAAACGCGGCGTCGAATCAATTTCAACTCGACGTCTATGGGGAGCTGATGGACGCATTCTATCAGTTCCGCCGCGTCGGCCTAGAGCCGTCCGACGATTCCTGGCAGCTTGAGCTGGCGATAATCGATTTCGTCGCCGCGCATTGGATGGAGCCCGACGAAGGGATTTGGGAGATACGCGGACCGCGCCGACATTTCACCTACTCAAAGGTGATGGCCTGGGTAGTCTTCGATCGAGCGGTCAAGCTCGTCGAACGTTTTGGAATGGAGGGTCCGGTCGAGAAATGGAAGGTGGTCCGTGAGGAGATCCGAACCTCGGTCATGGAGCACGGTTACTCCGAGGCTCTTGGCCATTTCGTGCAGGACTATGACTCCACTAGCGTCGACGCGGCGTTGCTGCTTCTCGCCCTGGTGGGATTCATCGATGCCAACGACCCCAAGATGACCCGCACGGTCGAAGCGATCGATAAAAAACTCTCGGTTGCTGGAATCGTTCGGCGCTACGAAACAGGCCCCAACAATAGAGACGGGCTGCCCGGAGACGAGGGTGTCTTTCTGGCGTGCAGCTTCTGGCTGGTGGACAATCTCGTCCTCAGCGGCAGATCCGCCGAGGCGAAACACCGCTTCGGCCACCTTCTCAGCCTCGGAAATGAGCTCGGCCTATTCTCAGAAGAGTACGATCCGGTGACCCACAGAATGCTGGGAAACTTCCCTCTAGCGCTGACACACGTCGGCCTCATCAACACCGCTCGAAACCTCAGCGGTGTGAAATCGCCGGCTCAACATCGGCGCTCAAGCTAAGCCGACGCGCAATAAAGGCGCGAGATTCGTATTAGTTAGTGGGCCAGTTCGCGCAATAGGGCGAAATGCTCGTCGCTCAGATCGAGATCTCCAGCCGCGACGTTTTCCTCTAAGTGCGAGAGCGAGGACGTGCCCGGAATCGGAAGCACTACGGGTGACCGCCGCAAAAGCCAAGCCAGCGCAACTTGGGCTGGAGTCGCTCCTAGTTCCGCCGCCACTTTGCCGAGCAACCCCTCATTGGCCGCCAGAGCACCCGTCTGGATCGGGAACCAAGGTATGAAGGCGATATTATTCGCGGCGCAGTAGTCCACGACGTCCTCACAGCCGCGATTCGCCAAGTTGTAGAGGTTCTGGACCGCGTCTATCTTGGCAAAAGCCGAAGCCGCAGCAATTTGAGCGACCGTAACCTCCGACAGGCCGATGCGATTGATCTTGCCTTCGCGCTGTAAGTCAGCGAGGAGACCGACCTGCTCGGCAAGTTCCACCTTTGGATCTATGCGATGAAGCTGGAAAAGGTCGATCCGCTCTAGGCCAAGGCGCCTCAGACTCATCTCGGCTTGTTGGCGCAGGTATTCGGGGCGGCCGACCGGGTGCCATTTCCCCGGCCCGGTTCGTACCAGGCCGGCCTTTGTCGCTATCTTCACCCCCGATGCATAGGGATGCAGCGCCTGGTGGATGAGATCCTCCGAAACTCCCGGTCCATAAGAATCGGCGGTATCGATCAGGTCGACCCCCAAGCTCACCGCTCGCCGAAGCACGGCTATGGCATTGTTCCGATCGACCGGTTCGCCCCAAACGCCCGCTCCAGTCAACTGCATCGCCCCGTAGCCGAGGCGATGCACTTCCAGGTCGCCCCCGATCGAATACAACCCGCCCAAGCCTGACATCTCGTCCATTCATCCGCCTTCAAAACTCGGCTTGTTTGCCGCGCTCGTCTTTCCAGTCCGCACAACGCTATTACAACTATACAAAAGTCCTGGTTATTCCATATTTATCGCTGAACAGACGACGTGGCGTATGGCGATGTCCTCGACGAAGGCAAGCCGAAACCACGACCCCATCACTTGGGTCTGCAGCCCACTCGAAGAATACCCTGGTGCACCACAAAGATGTCTCGACCACCGCGCTTTGGGTAAAGAATTAAGCAGGAATTCCGATTAAGAGAGCAGCGCTAGGTTGATTTTTTTCTCATGCCGATAACGACAATTGGACCAAACTATGGCTATATGCGTCGATAAATCTCACAGGCAGGAACTTCGCGACGTGATCGGCCGAGACAACCTGCAATCTGTTCTTGAGCTATCGGCGGCTCTCGTCGATATCCAAGATGTCACCGCGCTGTTCGAACTTGTCGCCGAAAGAATCTGCACCCGCCTGGGATTCTCCCACTGTGTCGTTCTCGAGCGCGACAGCGATGAGGCATTTAGGGTTCGCGCGAACTTCGCGAGGACCGACGAAATGTCAGTGCATTTGCCGCCGAACTACTCTATCCCTGGCGCCACCTATGACCTGATCGCCGCGAAGGGCGAGTCGATCGGGAACTTCTTTTGGGTCGGCAGTCGAAGCGAAATCATCTCAGACCCTCGCGTCACTCCTTGTCTGATACCGCCCCGAACAACATTGGGTGGACCGATTTCCAGGAGCGATGCTTCCCTGGTCTTGGTACCTCTGTTAGGTCGCAACGGTGAGGTCGTCGGGCTTCTCTTTCCTGCTGGTCCGCCCGACGATAAAGTGCCCTCGCCCGAGGTCGCCTTGGTTCTTGAAACTTTCGGCCACATGACTTCGGTCGCACTCGAGCTGATCAAAACGCGAATTAGCGAAGTGCATATGCAAGAAACATTCGAAACGCGCCTCGTGAAAGTTTTGCGCCTCTTCGAAGCCAGCACCACGATAAAGCACGAATTTCAACTCGAAGAACTGCTTGGCCGGGTGGTGCGAAAAATGGCCGAAGCGGGCGGGTTTTCTAGAGTTGTTGTGTCGCTGGTTGACCGCGGAAGCACTTCGTTGAGGATGCGTGCCAGTTGCGGCCTGGCGGACGACGAGGCGAAACTCCTAGCCAGCCTTCGCCTTGACCTTCACGACTATGAATCGATGTTGCAGCCCGACGCGATGATCAGCCACTCATTTTTATATGATCACTCCAAGTTCAAAGTCCCCGTCGCACTCGTCGCGTCGGGTAATGTCGGCCAACCCGCAAGCGCATCGAGTTCGGGGGCGTGGCATCCGCTCAATTCGCTCAATATCGCGCTGCGCGACTCTGCGGATAAGACTTTCGGCATCATCTCGCTTGGTGAACCGATCGACGGCAAGTTTCCTGAGCTATCTCACATTCAAGCCTTGGAGTACTTCGCAGATCGGTGCGCGCTGGCTATCATCCAGGTGATAGT
>JAJYGZ010000043.1 GCA_021790495.1 Actinomycetes bacterium | reverse complement strand
ATGCGCACCTACCACATCCCCAATTTCGTTCCACTTCTGGCGACGCTGCCACTACTTGGCGCGCTGATAATTTGGGTTCCCTCGGCGTCCGCGTCGCCGACGCAATCGCAGCTCGCTTCCCAGGCAGCGCAGCTCACAAGCTCTATTGCCCTGCAGTCGAGCCAAATTCATCAGTTCGCCGTGGCCGCGAATGCCGCCAATACGCGCCTATTCGACGCACAGCTGAAGTTGGATTCGGCAAATCGAACCTTGGCACTTGACTCCGTGGCCTTGCGCCATTCCAAGAATGTTTTGGCGGAAATCGCCCTCGAAGAGTTCACGAGCACTTCGGGTGCGCAATCGCTGATAAATTTGATGACCTCGAACCAGAGTGACTTCGTGGCCAGGATCGAGTACGAGCGCGTCATGGGTCTTAATGCCAATACGGCGATCTTCGCGTACCGTGCTGCCTTGGCGCAACAGACCGCCCAGATCGCGGTCGCTACGGCCGCCAAGAATCAAGCCGAGGCTGCGCGGGCGCAGATACTTGTGTCACAATCGAGTCTTGCAACGGTAGTGGAGCAGGAGCAGGCCTCGCTCGCTTCTGTCAATGGCCAGATTGCCGCTCTGGTCCAACAGCAGTTGGCGGCCAAGTTGGCGGCTCAGCTGTCGGCGGAGGCGACCAGCTCTCAAGGCGCACCCACTCCTGCTGGCGTTGGTGCCGTGGCGCGCAATCAGGCCGGCGTAGCGAACTGGGGAGGTATTCCCGCCCCGCCGTCGCCAGCCGCGTTCGCCGCTCTGCGCCAATGCGAATCGAGTGACAATTACCAAGACAACACCGGCAACGGCTACTACGGCGCGTATCAGTTTTCGTTGTCCACCTGGCATGGTCTGGGATTTTCCGGACTCCCATCCAATGCGCCTCCTGCCGAGCAGGATCTTGCCGCGCAGATCGAACAGCGCGGGGGTTGGTACGCCTGGCCAGAGTGCTCTCTTTTACTTGGCTTTGTGTAGCGCTGGGTCCCCCTGGCACCGAGCTGCTTAGAAAGTCGGCCCACAGCGGGCATGCGGGCTTGGGGGCGGCGGATCTTGTGTGTCCGATTGGTCAAGCTTGCGGGTTCATCCATGATAGGGTGAAAAGTTATTACATTTCACGGGAAGAAAGGCACTGATGGCAAGATCGGATCGCTCGCGCGAAACTGACCGCGTGCGCGCCCCGCAGCCGGCCCTCAAGCGCCGCCTTCCTCACGGTCGGGGAGCCACGGAGCAGCCTAATGCCGTTGGCGACGGCGATGCCGAGCTAACGCCAGCCTTTTGGTTGATGCTCGTTCTTACCGGCGTTGGCTCGGGAGTCGGCGGTATGGCGATGATGTACATCCTCTTTCATGTGCAGCGCGCCGTCTACCACTACAGCACCGGGGAATTTCAAACCGCCGTCGGCCTGTCCTCTCCGACCCATCGCCTTATTGCGCTGTTGATTGCCGGCGCGATCGGAGGTCCAGCTTGGTATCTCCTCAGCCGGTATACCAAGGGGCAGAAGTCTGAAGTAGACGACGTGGTCTGGTCTGGCAAGGGCGAACTGTCGTATCCTAAGAGCATTGGAACCTCCATCATTCAGGAGGTGGTGATCGGCTTTGGGGCATCGTTGGGACGCGAGGCGGCGCCCAAGCTGCTTGGCGCCTTGTCCGGGACTTACTTTGGCAAATTGGCGCGCCTTTCGCCTGCTCAGCGGCGCCTTCTCGTCGCATGCGGCGCAGGTGCAGGTTTGGCTGCTGTTTATAACGTTCCCCTCGGAGGGGCGTTGTTCACGGCCGAAGTCATGCTGGGCGAAATAACCCTTCCGGTGGTTCTTCCCGCCGTGGGCTGCTCGATGATAGCGTCCGAGGTGGCCTACCTTTATCTGCCCAATCGGGCTACATATTTGGGAATACCGAACTTCCAACTCAACTGGAGCGAAGTGCTGTGGGCGATTATCGCGGGCCCGATAATCGGCCTGGTGGTGACCGGGTTTGTGCGCCTGATCGGATTTTTGAGTCACCACCGGCTGAAGGGGCGAGCTGTCTTGTTCGGGCCGCTACTTTCCTTTGGAATTACCGGGCTGATCGGGATGCGCTATTACCAGCTCTTTGGCAATGGCAAGGACATGGCTCACGCAGTGTTTCGGGGGAGCATAGTGTCGCTGTCACTGTTGGCGGTGCTCTTTGTGCTTAAACCGGTTTTGACGGCGATTTCTCTTCAGAGTGGTGCATCTGGGGGCCTCTTCACGCCCCTGTTTGCGAGCGGAGCTGTCCTTGGAGGATTGTTGGGAGGCATCTGGAATCCCTTGGTTTCAGGCGGATCGATTGCCGCGTATGCCATGATCGGAGCGGCTGCGGCATTGGCGGCGGGCCTTCAGGCGCCACTCTCTGGGCTGGTGCTGGTCCTAGAACTAACCCATTCCGGACTGCAGATAATTGTGCCCTTGATGATCGCGACCCTGCTGGCTACGATGGTCTCCCGGCACCTCGATGGCTACTCGATATATTCCGCTCGGCTTCCGGTACAAAGGTCCGACGAGGGCGATTAGTGCAATTGGCTGGCTATTTGGAGCGAGCTTCTTTTCGGTTCCTCTTGGCTCTGGCTCGAACTCCTGGCACTTCTCGATGTCCAGCCGTAGCGAGCGGCGCATGTCGAGGGGTTTTTCGCCAGCGCCGCGATGTTGACGCTTAGGGGCGGCGTCGGCGTTGCCTTAAAGCAGGTTCTTGGGCCATGCGTATTGTGGCGGGTATTGATGCTAATAATGAGGGCATAGCACTTGAAAGCTGGCCTAATTTAATCGTGCGACAAAGTGTGGCCGATGTAGTGCAATAATTGCCACACGGTTGATAATCGTGGATTCGGGGCGAGGACGGAAGGAAGAAGGAGTACGGATGACAACCCTTGATCCAGGGAGTCCAAACGAAGCTCCCCCTCAAGTTCGCGGGGGCCGACCTCCGCAAATTTTCGACCGCCAGGTCGCGGTCTGGGAGCATGAGTTCTGGAACCTCAGTTACGAGTGGCGTCGGCTCTTCAGTGAGTTGTTCGGTACCTACGTATTGATATTCGTCGCCGCGGGTGGGGGAGTAATCGGCGCCTTCACCCATGGCCTCATCGGGCGAAGTGCAGCGGTCACGGCACCTGGCCTTGCCGTGATGGCGATGATACTTTTTATGGGTACGGTTTCGGGAGCGCACCTGAATCCCGTGGTTAGCATCGCCTTTGCGCTTCGCATGGAGTTTCCC
This sequence comes from Actinomycetes bacterium, assembly GCA_021790495.1. Classification (GTDB taxonomy): domain Bacteria; phylum Actinomycetota; class Acidimicrobiia; order Acidimicrobiales; family Acidimicrobiaceae; genus Acidithrix. Next base: position 1,702 of record JAJYGZ010000043.1, on the reverse strand, counting down.
TGGAAGAGGGTACCCGGCTACATCCTGGCACAGGTCGTCGGTGGCGCCTTGGCGTGTTGGACTCTCTACCTTCTCTTTGGCAACATCGGCGCTCTGGGGGCGACGGTGCCGGGTCCAGGTGTTAGCGATTCGCAGGCCGTTATCATGGAGGTCTTTCTGACCATGGGTCTGATCAGTACCATTTTGGGCACTTCTTCCGGAGCCCAAAACGTCGGGCCGCTCTCCGCGATTGCGGTAGGCGGTTTCATCGTGCTGGCCGGACTCTTTAGTTCACCGATCAGCGGCGCGTCGATGAATCCGGTACGCAGCCTCGCACCCGACATTATCGCGGGAAACTACGCGCACCTCTGGGTTTACATGGTTGGCCCCACGGTGGGCGCACTTGTCGCAGTGCTGTTCGCTTTGATTCTTCGCGGGAAGGGCGGCGACCCCAACGCGATGCGCGCTGCACAAGGGACGCTTCAGCCCTTAGTTGTCGTTGCCCCCACACCGATGGACCACTCGCAGGCTGTCGCCGGCGTCCAAAACGACTCGCAGAGTCGGGAAAAGGAGAGCTAGATCTATGGCTAAAAAGACCAGCAATGCGGGTAGGACCAAGTTGCCTAAAGAACACTGGATGACCGATCCCCAAGAACACGACTTTCCTGCTGCGGCAACCTATCTCTCCCTCGTCCTAGACCCGGTCTCGGTCGAACTCGCCGTCGCGGCACTAAGGCAAGCTCCTTCTGAGATGCGCCAGGCGAAAGATATTCTTCGTGCTTCGAGATTAGAGTTGCTTCCCGCGAGTGACTTTCACGTCGCGCTCGATCTCAAGAAGGTCAAGGATGGAGACAAGCTCTCCCCGGTGCTGTTGGTAAGGGGCATATTGACGCAGGGAGTCTCGCTTACCATCGCAGACGGGTATCACCGGGTATGTGCCAGCTACCATATTTCAGAGAATGCCGACATACCTTGTCGCATCGTCGATGTCTCATCTGCTCCGGCCCGAGGTGCGAGGGCTCGCACCTCGCCGACCAGGCCCGCGCCCACTAGCTAGAGCTGGAGGGCACCTCCGGCTTGGCTTGGCCGATCCATCTGGTTTGAGTCGGGTTAGGTCTACCTAATTGAGGGCTCTCATTGGGCTCCAAGGACTCATGTCGCCCGGGCGGAGCGGGTCAATATGACCTTGGCATCCCCAGTTCGTGTTCGGCGATATAGTTGAGGACCATCTCGTTGTTGATCGGCGCGGTTTTTGAGAGTCGCGCCGGGGCGAGCATCTGAATCAGCATGTTTTCTTCGACGAAGCCGCTGCCACCGAAGGTCTGGATGGCACGGTCGGCGGCTTCGAAGCAGTTTTCCGAGGCAAGGTACTTGGCCATATTCGCATATGTCCCTACTACTTGAGCGGGAGCCTTTTGGTCGTAGGATTCGGCAGCTTGATACATCAGAAGCCGCGCCGCCTCCTGGGTGGTACGAATGCGCGCCAAGGGGTGTGCGACGCCCTGGTAAGCGCCGATCGGGCGCTCTCCAAAGACCTTGCGAGTCTTGGAGTATTCGACCGCCTTGTTCAGAAAGTAGTCGGTCATTCCGACGGCGAACGACGCCGAGACGATTCTTTCGGGGTTGAGCGCGTCGAACAGGATCGAAGCCCCCATGTTTTCTTCGCCGATGAGGGCCTCGGGCCCGAGAGCGACGTCGTCGAAATAGAGATGGAACTGGCTAA
>JAJYGZ010000327.1 GCA_021790495.1 Actinomycetes bacterium | reverse complement strand
CGGTAACGCCCGGGGTAGCGGCTGCCGTGGTCGTGGTGGACGCGGTGGAAGAGCTTGATCCGCAAGCCGCCGCCAAGAGCGCTAGGGTCGATCCGGCTAATGCTAATTTTGGCAACTTGGCGTTGTGCCATCGGCACCAACGACTTTCGTAAGATCTACCGTGATAAGTCTTCTCGGACTTGCTAAGCATAGAACTCCCCCCTTTTGCGAAGTTGCGAATGATTGATATGTGTCGTGGTTGACCTATATCATGATGCGACGTCGGACTGAATGACTATATGACTATACGATCCCTGCCACCCCCTGGGCAAAATGCTCAGCTTGACCATAGCACTTTAGCTTATCTAATTCACCGCAGCCTCAAATTAAATCCCATAACGAGGATCTGATATCCGCAGGAAACCCTTGTTCGGGTTGTTTCGCGCAGATTTAATCACCGTGAAACCGCGCCTGGAATTTGGACTTGGTCGCCGCACGTAGCACGACGAGCAGATCTGGCGATCGGGAAGGTCCGAATGAGGAACTCGCGGCCGCTGCCCGAGCCGAATTCAACGGCGAGTCGGCGTCTCCTCACTCGCCTTTATTTAAACAAGGCGCAAGTTGCTTGAGGTGGGACTCAAACGTACCCTTGAGAAAGTCGGCAACTATCTTCAGCCTGCATGTTCCATAAATGCCCAAGTAGCGCCTCGGCTTTGCCGGTCGGCATGACGTAACTGGCGCATTCAAGAAACTTTGCATCAATTTGCGAATCAGATAGCGGATTCAGAGGCGAGCCATGGGGGTCGCGGACGGTATTTTCCAGAACGGTTCCGTCGTTTAAAATAATTCGCACCAGTGTCCCAAGGTGCTCTGGATGATTCTGATCATTTGAGATCTTGGCGAACATTTCTCGGACTTGGGGGCGCTGGACTTGGGCGTCGGAAAAAGTATCAATGTTGATGCGTCGATCGATCAACGCGCTCGCCACGGTATATTGCAACGAAAACTTCCCTTGGAGAGCGGTCTCGGGGCGATCGTAGATCAATGCTGATTGCCCGCCGGGTTCGGTCTCGACGCGGACCTCGACAACATTATCGGGGTTGATGTCATATTTGGCGGCGAGTTCTAAAGAGGCGTCGATGGCACGATGAGTCATATAACAACAGGGATATTTCTTGACGTCGATACCAGCCTCCAAAAGAGCCCAGGGATTCCCGAGCGGCGGGTCGAAGGCGTCGGCATCTCGATATTCAGCGTCGAAGATTTGATGGAATCCGATTGGACCGGCAAAGATATCGACATTGGCGCTAAGGCCCTCCATCGCCAGGTAGGCGGCTTTGATTCCCGATTGCGCCGCTTCGCCAGCGTGTAGGGGCTTGGTCATCGTGCCAAAATTGAGCCGCAATCCGCCCGCAAGAGAAGCCGCGATACCCAAAGCGGTCCGAACTCGCTCTTGGTCTAGGTGGAGCAGCCGACTTGTAGCGGCGCATGCGCCCATTACGCCGACGGTGAAGGTCGGATGCCAACCCTTCTGGTAATGGTCGTATCCCATGTGGGCGCCCAACTGGGTTGCAACTTCGAATCCTACCGCATAAGCGTCGAGCAATGCTATGCCTGATGAGCTGGTGTCTTGCGCCACCGCTAGAGCGGCGGGAATGATCACGGTGCTTGGGTGCCCCCGCATCGGAGTGGATACGTCGTCGAAGTCGAGCGCATGCGCGGAGAGTCCGTTTAACCACGCCCCATACGACGGGGAAACTAATGAACTTGTACCCCATACTTCGGCGTTGCCAGCACCGCAGTAGAGCCGGGGTGCCAGGCGGCTTGCGATGGCCCAGAGGTCTTCACGTGTACCCAGCAACCCTACGCCGACGGTATCGATCAGGGCTCTCGTTGCGCTTTTCACGAGCGAGTTATTCTTGGTGAGCCGATCTGTACCTGCTACGAATGATGACAGTTCCGCAACTATTGCCATCTGTACTCAACAGCTTGATATTGCACTTGGGAACCTCCTAAAGCCACGGTTGGCCGCTAGGGCGGATCCGCGGATCTCTGTTTGAGTCCAGGTTTAGCGCAAAGCGCCAAGCGGGCCTGCTCGCTTGGCGCACTTTCCCGCTGGGCGGGATATTGATAGTCGATTCTTGCTAGCCGTTGCGCGCTACTATACAGTACTCAAACGTCGGCTACTTTGCGGGTTCACGGGTAGCGTCAAAAGTGCTCTCGGGTCATTTGCGATTGTCGTAATCGTGTTAGCGGGCAGTTCGATGCTCCGGGTGGGATGGGCTAGAGAAAACTATCTTCAGCCAATAGCGATTTGGGCCCATAAAAGGTTGTGCGTTGTGGGATATTTCGAGCTTGGAGTTGGGTGATGGCAGAGGTATTGTTGAGAGAATCGGTCGATAACGGTAGAATCCGTCTTCTGACACTGAACCGTCCAGATGTCATGAATGCCTTGAACACCGATCTCGGGCGTGCAATTATTGGCGCAATCGACGAGATCGCAGAAGACCCGACGGTCAGGGTGATTGTCCTTACCGGAGCTGGCGATCGGGCGTTTTGTACCGGTGCTGATCTGAAAGAGCGCAATTCGATGCCAGAAGATGTCTGGCTTCGCCAGCATCGAGTATTCGAGGAAGTGCACCGAAAGATCCGCACCTGCCTCAAGCCAATGATTTGCGCTGCGAACGGTTACGCATTGGCGGGGGGCTTCGAGCTTGCGTTTAGCTGCGATTTCGTCTACGCCTCGTCGAATGCGAAATTCGGGGTACCCGAAGTCACCCGCGGTATCATTCCAGGCGTTGGCGGCACTCAGCTTCTAGGTCGCGTGCTTCCTAGAGGCCGTGGGGCCGAACTGCTTTTTACCGGAGGGTTTATTTCTGCGGACCAAGCACTCGCAGCGGGCCTGGTAAATCGTATCTTCGGGCCCCAAGAGCTCTTAGGGGCCACAATGGAGGTCGCGCGCCAAATCGCATCGAATTCGCCATTGGCGATTCAAATGGCCAAGAAGGCATTCCGTTTGGGAGCTTCCATGGCGATAGAGGATGCTATCGAGTTCTCTCTCGAATGTTACAATCGCACTGTTTCGCATCCTGATCGGATTGAGGGAGTCCAAGCATTTAATGAAAAGCGCAAGGCCGTATTCTTGGATGCGTATTGAGAGCTTTAGGCACGGTATCTGTTGACAAGAGGTAAATTCCATTGGAAAATCTGATCGTCCAAGAGCAAATAAGAGAAAATATTCGTAGCCTGTGTGCGGAGTTTCCGAGTTCTTATTGGCAAGGTCTGGATGCGGTTCGGGGGTACCCCGAAGAGTTCGTGGCGGCATTGTCCGCGGGCGGCTGGCTGGCGATGCTCATCCCTAGCGAGTACGGCGGCGGCGGCGCTGGAATTCATAGCGCATCGATTGTTCTAGAAGAGATCAATCGAAGCGGTGGCAACGCTGGCGCATGTCACGCTCAGATGTATACGATGGGCGCGTTGCTGCGACATGGTAGCGATGCGCTCAAGGCTCGCTGGCTTCCCGATATCGCCAGCGGAAAACTTCGACTGCAAGCTTTCGGAATTACCGAAGCGGACGCTGGCTCTGATACCACCAACATATCCACCTACGCGGAGCGCCATGGCGACACATACCGCGTGCGCGGCGCCAAGATGTTCATCTCGCGCGTTCAGCATTCGGACTTGATGCTGCTGCTCGCTCGCACCGAACCCAAAGATGCCAGGCGGAGAAAGACCGATGGTCTGAGCTTATTTATCTTGGATCTACGCGAGCAAGGCGATAGGGTCCGAGTTAATCCGATTGACATGATGATCAATCACGAGACCAACGAGGTGGTGTTCGACGATGCCGAGGTGCATGCCGACAATTTAATTGGGGAAGAGGGCAAGGGTTTTTCTTATTTGCTGAGTGGCGTGAATGCCGAGCGCATCCTTATCGCGTCGGAGTGCATCGGAGATGGTCACTACTTCGTTGACAGGGCGTCGGAGTATGCCTCATCTCGCGTGGTGTTTGGACGCCCAATCGGGCAAAACCAAGGAGTCCAGTTTCCCATTGCCAAGGCCTATATGGATATTGAGGCAGCCGCGCTGATGTGCAACCACGCTGCGGAGCTATTTGAAGGCGGGGTGCAATGCGGCGCTGAGGCGAATATGGCCAAGTATCTGAGTTCCGAAGCGTCCTGGTCGGCGGCGAACGCCGCGATGATGTGTTTTGGCGGCAATGGCCTAACCACCGAGTACGGCATTGAGCGCAAGTTCAGGGAGGCGCGGTTACCCCTTATCGCGCCGGTATCGAATAATCTTGTCCTCGCGTACGTGGCAGAGCATGTCTTGAAGCTGCCCCGTTCCTATTGAAGCGGCACAGGGCCGGCCAGTCGTTTCGGCCGACAGTTTCGGCGCCAACCCGGCGCGATCGGATCGCCTCGACGCCACGGGTGACCTCGGATAACTTCGCCGGCGTGTTGTTGGTCGATCGTCGGTATGAGTTATTGGATGAACCCGCGACGATGGAGACCTTCGGAGTTCTCGATTGCCGTGACGGGGTTCAGTTGCGTCCAAGAGCCGTAGTTGGGTTTTTGGAGACGGGTTGGGCGCCTTTAGGGCAAGCATCGCGGTGGGGGCCGCTAAGTGAATTGGTGCTAGCAAGATTTTTCAATCGCCCAAGCGGGGACGGTCTTTTCCAAGCCGCGCTAATAGACCTAATAGAAGGGTGCGGCCGTGACCCTCTAAGCCGATCGATCTAACTTCGCTAGCAGTTGTGGGTTATCAACTGGGATATAACGGTATCGCGGTGGTGCGGCTCACAACGCCGCTAGTGGCATTGGGGGTCCGTGGCCGAGTTTGGTTGCGGCGTTGGCGGTTGGGCAGGTGGCGACCGAGGATGGAGAGCGAGATGGAAGTGGGGCAGGCGTCCGAGATGGCATGGCCGCTTCAGGGCGTGCGTGTTGTCGATATGACCCAGAATGTCGC
>JAJYGZ010000230.1 GCA_021790495.1 Actinomycetes bacterium | reverse complement strand
CCGCCAAGTCACTGTGGTTCGAGGCGAGAGCCTCCTCGCCGAGGGCTTTGGTGAAGGTGTAAGCGTCAGGCCAGCCGAGCGACTGCGCCCGCGCGCGCCCCAGCTCGACCAAGCGGTCGTTAACCCACTCGTCGCGGAGCTTCTCAAGTTTTTGAGCCAACAGCGGACCCCCAGCCGCGCCAAGCTCGTAGTGCGCGGCTTTGGCCAAGGCGCGAAGACGAATCGGGTCGCGGGAGTCCATCTCGACACGGGCCCGAAGCTCCATGGCTACCGAGACCTCGTCTTGGAAGGGGGGCATCGGAGAGAACTTGGTGAAGCGCAGCAGCTCTTCGGGAGATGCGCCTCGTCGATATCCGGCTACGTATGCGGTAGATACGGTGATGAAGTGTTTGGAGGCAGGGTCAACGCCCGCCGCTGCGCATGCCAGCTTGATAGCGGAACCGACGTTGGACGGACCGAGGAGATTGACCGAAACCGCCTGGGTAAGGGGGGAGTCGAAACTTACCGTAGCGGCGGAGTGAATAACGATGTCCGCTCGGGCTAGCGCTTGAAGGCCCTCGGGGTCAAGACCCAGAGCCGCCTTGGATACGTCACCAGCCACGGCTTCAACATGGCTACGACAGTAGTTCTCGAATTCGTCGCCGAGGCGCTCTCTCATCGAGCCAAACGCGTCGTTGCGGATGATCTCGCGCCAGGCGCGCTCGATGGCGCTGGAGCGGCGGCCGGGGCGAATGAGAAGAATTAGGCGCGCTTCGGGGATCGCGTTGAGGATCCGTTCGGCCAGAGCGGTGCCCAAGAAGCCGGTTGCGCCGGTTACAAAGAACGTCTTTCCCTTGAGCGTCTCAGCTATCAAGGCGAGACCAGCTTCTTTTCGCATTGACGCCAGGCGCGCAACGTCTCGGGCAGTTGATCCCTGGCCCTGAAAGGATCCCAACCATCTATTTGCCGGATGGCTTTTCTGAGCCCGTTCCGCCCTTGGGTCCAAGCCGACCGAGACTGCCATAGACGCCAGTCGGACCTACCGAGGCTTTGGCCTTTCGTGTCTTTGGCTGCGTGTAGCGCCGCGAAGTCCCAGGTCCCGAAGAACTTACGGCGCGCCGAGACTTTGTCGGCGTACCAGCACGCGGAGCGGCGCCCTTGGCGGACTTGGGACCTTTTGGCTGCCAGATGTAACGAAAACCGGCGAAGGCGGCGAATGCCATTGCCGGGAGACCGAGAATGACGTACTTGTTGCCCCAGGGTCCAAGCGCTACCGCTAATCCGCCGAAGCCGACATAGATGCGCTTGCCAACCGCAACGGTGATCGCAAACAGGAGCGCGATGCCGACGCCTTCAAGGGTGATCTGAAGGGGATTAAATCCCTTGGTAACCTTGTCGTGGAGATGAGGAAGCCAAAGGGCCATGAACACGCCAGCCGAATAGACCGCGATGGCAAGGCCAATCAGCTTTTCCTTCTTGGAGAGAATCTTTTGCACGCCTCGTTAGTTTAGGTCGGCCAAGCCTCGCCGATAGGCAGTTTGGATCAGGCTTGGGCAATTTCGCGCTTTCGCCTTGGGGTTAATGCGGACGTATCTCAGCACGGCTGCGGGATCCAAATAACTCGGTGGCCTGTTCTTCGATTGCCGGGCCGCTGAGAATGGTGATTCCCCCCAGTACGAGATGGTTTATCGTCGACTTGTCGGTTACTCCCTGGGCGCAGATGCGTATTCCGCGATCCCGTGCGATCGCGGCGATAGCGGACAAGTTGGAAGGAACGGGCCTTCGCGAGTCCGAAAGAGCTTCGGCGGCGTCTACCGAAAGATAGGTGACCATTGGCATCAGCAGGTCGTACAAGCGGACAGTTCGCTCCTCGACCGCTGTGATCATAATTTCGGCCTGATAGCGCGCCGCAAGGGAAGACAGGGCGACTAAAAGTGTGGATTCAGCGTTTAGCGAGCGCGAGGATACCGCCATCACAATCGGATGTGTCGCGGAATATTCGCTTTGGTACTTGCCAACTAGGGTGGCAAGCGCAGGAATCTCCCCCACAGTCAATCCGTCGAGATCGATAAGGACTTTGAAATCGAGATTAGGAGCACTCTCCAAAAAGATCTCGGCTGAGCCCAGAAGCCGCTCGAGGACGGCGAGCGGCTTTGGGGTGGCAGAGTGTGGATCGGTCTCAAGAAGACGGGGCCTGATCAGCTCCAGCTTGATACTGCCGATGTCGACCCGGGAGACAGGAGACCCAATGTTTGCGCCTGGACGGTCGGGGCTAATCTCGCCCGAGCGCTGCGGCGAACCAGGATCCAATACGGCTCTCAAGCGGGCGAAGTCCACGTAGTCGAAGCTGAACCGCAAGAATCTTTGCGGGGCACCAAATTGCGCCGAGGTGCTGTCAGCGTGGGCGAGATTCTCCGTCGCGCCATGGCGCTCTATGGCGCTCAAATCGAGCGTGGCAGATTCCGCGCCGTTCGAATCGGAATATACCGTCAAGCGGGCTCTGCCGCCCTCCTTGGAGCGGTACATCGCCTGGTCGGCGCGCTCCAACAGCTCATTTCCGCCAATGCCGGGGGATCCGATCGCCAAGCCCATCGATATGGTCGCGTTGAGCTGGTAGCTTCCGATGGTGTAGGTGTCATTTAAGCGGTCGAAGGCGCGTTTGGCTATTTCCACGATGTCGGCCTCGTTTGGGGAGTTCTCGACCAACACCACGAACTCGTCGCCCGAAAGGCGCGCCACTGTGTCGGTATCGCGGAACGAGGTGGTAAGTCGTTTGGCAATCTGGGTAAGCAGCTCGTCGCCTGCCATATGTCCGAATCTGTCGTTGACTTGCTTGAAAAGATCGACATCCAAGAAAATGATCGAGGTCAACTGCTGGTTTCGTTGCGCTTTTATCGCGGCGACACCAAGGCGGTCGTGAAAGAGTTCACGATTGGGCAGTCCGGTTAGGGAATCCTTGAAGGCCTTTTCGCGGTAGGTCTCAAGGTGCAATTTTTCGGCGATGCGCAGCGTAACGTTGTCGGCAAGCAGCGTCGCGCTGAGAGACCAGTCGGCGACGATGTTACGCTCCCGGGAGTTCCAAAATTGCTTGGGCTCGACTTGAACACCAGTTCCAAAGCCAATAAGTCCGGCCGAAGTCACAATTGGAATAAGTAAGTAAGGGCGGTTCGAGAAGACCCGATCGAAAACGGGGTCATAACCGTTACTGCTAGGGGTTTCTACAAAAATCTGGGTGTGGGTGACGACCAAGCTTTCGTAGTCGGGGAGTCGGCACATCTCGTATCCGACCAGGATCTCTTCAAGCTCGGCGATGCGCTCGGGCGTCTCGCCAAACGCCCTTATTCCAGAGATTGCATGGCTCTGATCGACTAGAACGAAGAATGCGCTCGACAGGCCCAAAGACACGGCAAGTGATCTCGAAAAGAACTCAGCGAGTTCCTCGGCGCTGGATATCTGGTTTGCAGTATCGAGCATCGGCTGGATACCGCGCCAAGCTTGGGCGCGAAGAGCACGCTCGTCCTGGTCAAGCAGTTGGGTGAAGACGAGGGAGAGGTGTGAGATGAGAAGCTTGACCGAATCTAGATCGTTGAGGATTTCGGGTTGCTCGCCGCTGGAATTTCCCAGCAGGATTAGTCCGACCGGCCGGTCCGATCGAAGCACCGGAATCAGAAGACTTGGCGCGGTAAGTCCGAGCACGTTCGAGATCGCCTCGGGAAGCTTGGATTCGCCGAGCATGCTGGTAAAGATCGGCATAGAGAGCTCAAACGCGCGATAGGCCGCCGGAAACACCCCAGTCGCCATCGATGCCTCGATAGAGCTAAATTCGCGCTGTTGGCGTGCTGCGAGGTGACACACGGCGATGGGAAGCAGGCGGTCGTCTTCCACCGAGAAAGCAGAACATGTCTCAAAGCCGAGAAAGCTTCCGAGTTGTTTGCAAATGGCGCCGATCGCGGTGGTCGAGTCGGAGTATGCCGCTGCGGTAGCGCTCAGCGCCAAGGCGAGCTCAGTTGCCGAGCCGCCGCCGGTGCCGCGTCGATGGCTGAGAAAATCGGCGACCGCGCGGTCGAGATCGGCAGAGATATCGTCAAATGACGGGGTGCGCCAGGGGTTGCTGCCAAATAGAACCAGGAGAAAGTCGGAGTTGCCCGACGGCATGGCGAGTAGGGAGTTGATCTGGTTCGCCTCATCCTCAACTTGATAAAATCGCGCCAGCGGCGACCGCAGGCCGTCGGGAAGGGTGAGAATCTTTGGGCGCAGCTGTCCTCGAACCGCAACGAGCCGCGCCTTTATTGTGTCGTCGGGCAGAAGATGGGGATCGTAACTGGTTGAACGCATCACCGCGGGGTGGCCACTACTTGGGGCAAAGTATGTCATCGAACGATGTGCCCATACTTTGACATCGCCATGCATGAGCAGCTCAACGACTATTCCAACCCGCGCGCTACTTTGATCCATCGCATTTTTAAGGACAACGGATAGCGAATCATGGGGGCGATGGGCGGATGCTCCATCGGACATGTTCACCTCCGGTGTGTACTAAGCGAGCTCTTGTCTCTGTATTACGGGCTGGCGCTTCCGCACCCGACCACTCTACGCGTTGCCCCGAGCGATTCTAGCGCTCAGGGTAGCCATAATAGCACAATTAGTGGGATATTCAACTCCAATTTAAAGGTGAAGATGTATCTCGGTATTGGGTATGATAAGCGCTTTTTGGCCAGTCAAAACAGCATATTGCGCCAGACTAGGCGCCGGGTCGGGCTTCGACGAAACTAAATCTAGGTTCGGGCAGGGAAAGTAATTCGGAGTTTGCCGAAGCACAATTCGGCTTTCTAAATTGTGCAGCTAGAATTTTGTCTACGCGACGGGCGCTTAGCTCAGCTGGTTAGAGCGCAGCCTTCACACGGCTGAGGTCGGGGGTTCGAGTCCCTTAGCGCCCACTCGGGGGTTACCTACAAAAGTAACCCCACCA
>JAJYGZ010000011.1 GCA_021790495.1 Actinomycetes bacterium | reverse complement strand
CAATTACGGTCCCGAGTACTTAGTCTGTCGCGGCGGCGAGGAAGTTGGCAACCAGCTCCCGTCCATGCGAGGTGTAAATGGATTCTGGGTGGAACTGGACGCCCCAGATCAGCAAACTTTGGTGGGCGACTCCCATTATCAGGCCGTCTTCGGACCGGGCGGTTATGCGCAGCTCGCTCGGCAGCGACTCTTCCTCGACAATAAGCGAATGGTAGCGCGTGGCCCGGAATGGGCTTTCGATATCGGCAAATACGCCGGAGCCGTCATGGACGATCATCGAGGTCTTGCCGTGCATGGGACGCGGGGCTCGTACTACCCGTCCGCCGAAAGCCTCGCCGATGGCTTGATGGCCGAGACATACGCCAAATATCGGCAGTTCGCCCTTTAGTTCCCGGATCACATCGAGGCAGACCCCGGCTTCGTGTGGGGTCCCGGGTCCTGGAGAGATAACTATCCCTTGAAAGTCGCCGCCGCGGATCTCGTCGAGCTCAAGACGATCGTTGCGGATCACCTCTGGCTCGCCTCCCAGTTCACCGATGTACTGCACTAGATTGAATACAAACGAGTCGTAATTGTCGATGACGAGAATTCTCGGGCGAGCGGACATGGCATATGAGCTTAACGACTCGTCCGGTTCCGATGGCGATTGCGGACCGATTCGCCACGTAGTCTGCGCGAGGAAAAGGAGCCAAGGAGATGGCGAAGGTCAAGAAGTCTTCTGTTGGGAGACCGGCAGGATCGCAGTCGCGCACTACGAGTGTGACAAAGGGCGTTCCACCCTCGAAGCGCTATACCCCTCCGATTCCGATGAGTGAGCGCCGCTCGGGCCGATGGCTGGCGGTGGCTCTCTTTGTGCTTCTGGGTCTGGGCTTCTTGGTAATCTTTCTCAACTATCTCGGCGTATTTCCTGGTGGCGCTTCCAACTGGTACCTTCTCGCGGGGTTGGTGTGCTTGGGAGGCGGGTTCTTTGCCGCGACAAAATATCGCTAAGCTTCGCGATCGGAGCCTCTGTGGCTATGAGAACCGGTCTTGTCGGGGTCACCATTTAGTTTGATAGCGTGTCCGACAAACTTCAACTGAGTCCAGCCGCAATCGCAACTCGCCCCCTGCCTGGGGTTAGAAGCGCGATTTCGCCGGCTTTTACTCCCGATGGCAGGTTTCTCTACTATCTTTGGGCCGATAATGGCGCGGATCTGGTCCTGCACCGATTCGATCTCAGCAATGCGAGCGATGAGACGATTCTCGGCGCGTCTGAGCAGGTTGGCGAACGGACGCTTGACGAAGAGCTGCGTCGCGAGCGTCTGCGCCTCTCCTGGGATGGGTTGGCCGGCTTCGAACTTTTCGGGGATGCCAATATGTTGGTGGTAAATCGCGGGGGACGCTACGCGGTATTTGCGGCCGACAGCCTCGAGGCGATCGCGGACTTTAGCGACGACGATTTTTCGGCGCTGAAGGTGGTGCCGGGCGGAACGCGGGCCGTCGGGGCTGGGCCGTCGGGGCTCTATTGCATCAATCTTAATGACGGGTCCAGAGTCGCGCTGGCCCAAGGCCAGGCCGCCACCGTTACCTACGGATTGGCCGAATATGTTGCCCAAGAGGAACTGGGTCGTCTTGAGGGCTTTTGGATAAATCCGGGCGGAAGCTACCTCGCCTTGACCGAAGTCGACGAGTCGGCGGTTGCGCAATTTCCAATTGTGCACCTCGATGGGCCGAACATAGAGGTCGAGCAGCATAGGTATCCCTTTGCGGGGGAGCGAAATGCTTCGGTGCGACTCGGCGTCACCCAGATAGCGGCTCGGGAGATATCGTGGATTCCAATTCCCGCCGACGAGGAGTTCTATCTCTGCAGAGTTCTTTGGTTGTCGGACTCAAGGCTGGTCGCGGCAACGGCGAACCGGCTCCAGGACGAGTTGAGCTGGTGGCTTTATGACCTAACTGATGGCACCCTCAAGCGAATATATCGGCAGCAGAGTCGGCCCTGGATAAATCTCCCTGCCAAGGCGATGGCGATCAGCCCCGATGCGATCCTCGCCACCAGCGAGGCGAGCGGCTATTCCCATCTCTGTCGAATCGGCATAGACGGATCCTTCGAAGAGATCACCTCTGGCGATTTTTCGGTAACTTCCTTGGTCGCTTATGACCGCGAGGCGTCATGCGCTTATGTCTTGGCGACCCGAGAGTCGCCGCTTTCTCGGCACATTTATCGGGTTTGGATCGACTCGGGATCCTTTGAACGGCTCAGTCGTGAACAGGGCGTGCATGACGTCGAGATAGATCCCGGATTTCGCGTCTACCTCGATCAGTTCTCAAGTCTCGGCCATGGCGTGACCGTTGTGTGCCGTTCGCTCAATTCGGATTGGAGCACTCCGTTAGGGGGAGGGGACGTAAGTGCGGTATCACTTGGCCTGAGACCACCCGAACTGTTTAGCATCACCGCATCCAGCGGCGACGTGCTCCATGGAGCGGTCTATTTGCCCAGCGAGACGGATACTTCGCTGCGCCCCGGCATTGTCTCGGTGTACGGAGGTCCCCACGCGCAAGTCGTTACAGACTCATGGGCCCTTACCATCGACTTGCAGGCGCAGTATCTCGCCTCCCAGGGAGCCGTTGTCATCAAGCTCGACAACCGGGGGAGCTATGGTCGCGGCCTCGGCTTCGAGGCTCACATCGCGCGCAATCTCGGTACTGTCGAGGTTCAGGACCAGCTGGCGGCGGTGGAGCACATGGTGGCGAACTACTCGGTGGATCCGAGCCGTATCGGCATCTATGGTTGGAGTTACGGCGGATTCATCACCATTGCTTCAATGATTCAAGCTCCAGAAGTATTCAGGGTCGGTGTCGCTGGTGCTCCGGTGGTGGACTTCCGATTTTATGACACCGCCTATACCGAGAGATACATGGGCCTGCCCGAAGCGAACCGGTCCGGATATGATAACGCCGACCTTTCCAGCTCGATCGGGTTGCTTCAGGGAAGCCTGTTGGTAATCCACGGGCTGATCGATGAGAACGTCCATTTCCGAAATACCGTGCGGCTTCTCGACGCAGCGATCGCCGCCGGACGAGAGGTCGATCTGCTCATGCTTCCGCACTCGCGCCACTCGCCGCGTGGATTCGAGACGCTGCTTGAGATCGCTCGCCGCCGGAGTGAGTTCCTGCTCTCGAAACTTTGAGCGTCGGGTCCCGATCGGATCGGGACCCGACGGGTGATAAGCGCGTGGAGCGGTTAGGCGAGACTCTCAATGATCGTGGCGTTGGCCATGCCGCCGCCCTCGCACATCGTCTGGAGGCCATAACGAGAGTTGCTTCTCTCCAGCTCGTTTACCAGCGTCGCAAGGAGCTTGGTGCCGCTAGCTCCGAGAGGATGGCCCAAGGAAATGGCTCCGCCGTTCACGTTGACGCGATCCATATCGGGATGGATCTCCTTTTCCCAGGCCAGCACCACCGAGGCAAAAGCTTCGTTTATCTCGATAAGGTCGATGTCCGAGATGGACATCTTCGAGCGCTCAAGGATCTTTGCGGTAGCGGGAATCGGTCCGGTGAGCATGGTGACCGGATCCACGCCGGCAAGGGCGAAGGACACAAAGCGAGCCCGGGGCGTGAGCCCGAGTCGGTTTGCCATCTCCTCGCTCATGATCAGAGCGGCGGAAGCGCCGTCGGTGATCTGCGAGGAGTTGCCGGCGGTAACTTTTCCGCCCTCCTTGAATGCTGGCCGCAGCGAGGCGAGGACTTCGAGGCTGGTCTCGCGGATTCCCTCGTCGCTTGCCATAATTTCACCTGTGGGGTTACCATCGGCGTCTTTGATGGCGATCGGTACGATCTCGCGCTCGAACCGTCCTTCGTCGCGAGCCCTCGCGGCGAGTTGCTGGGAGCGCAATGCGAATCGATCGAGGTCTTCACGCGAGAGGTTCCATTGGTCGGCGATCATTTCAGCCGATATGCCTTGATTGACCAAGCCCCCGGCTTCCTCGTAGCGATCCTTTAGGCGAGGGCCGAACGGCTTTCCGGGTCCATTGGCCGAGGATGAACCCATCGGGACCTGGCTCATGGCTTCGACCCCGGCGGCTATTACCACGTCGTGGAATCCCGACATCACCGCCTGGGCGGCAAAAGCGGCCGCTTGCTGCGAAGATCCGCATTGGCGATCTATCGACGTCGCGCAAACCGACTCCGGGAATCCCGCGGCGAGCACTGCGTTTCGGGCGACGTTCACCGATTGGGCGCCCACCTGAGTTACGCAGCCCATGATCACATCCTCAATTAGAGCGGGGTCGATATCGTTTCTGCGAACCAGAGCCGAGAGCACTTCGGCGGCGAGATCGACGGGGTGCCAAGTAGAAAGCTTGCCGTTGCGCTTGCCGCCTGGCGTTCTCACTACGTCCACAATTACAGCATTGGTCATTTGGCATCCCTTATTGGTCTTGAAGCGACGCGTAACTAGTTCGGCGTCAAACAATGTTTGAAATCTAGCACTGGCGCGAATCTAATTGCCATTTGGATTGAGACTCGAGTCGGTAGCGCGGGTTGGGTTCTCGATCGGGCATGGCGCTCTCATAAGGAGCATATGAGATATCTATTATTCCAATACGCGATTACACCGCTACCTGATTTTCTCGTGTCGCGGGTGAATGATGGGCTTGGGCAACCTCGAATCGGCGGCGGTCCGAGAACTTCCAGGTGGGCGAGCACACCTTGGCGGTAAGTCTCGCTGGGCAAAGTACCAATTCGAAACGTTGTCTACAACATGCGTCTTTGTTGTCGAATCGATGCGTGCAACCGATAAGAGATCTCTCAGAGACCGGTCATGCTCCGCTTATCGCAAACGTCGATCCTGGGCTAATGAGAGACCATGCGACAACTTTGGAGGCTACTTGCAAAAGGCGATGGTAACCGGCGCGGCCGGCTTTATTGGTTCGCACCTAACTCGGCTACTGGTTTCAAGCGGGGTGCAAGTCGTTGGGGTCGACAATTTCACGGATTCGTACGATCCCGCCGAGAAGCTGTTTCG
>JAJYGZ010000147.1:983-5008 GCA_021790495.1 Actinomycetes bacterium | reverse complement strand
GGTTGATATGCCGCGCCGACGACAGAGGCGATCCGGTTATCCAGCTTTCGCCTCCGTTGGTTGCTGGAATCGAGCAATTTGACGAGATCGCGACAATCCTGCGTACAGTTTTAGAAGAAGCCGCGGCCCAGATGTAGCCTTGTGCCATGGTGATTCCCGATCTCAATATTGCGCCCAACTCGACCGTGCACTGCAGCGATGCCACGAGTGGTTTGGATCTGGGCATCTCGGGGAACTCGATCGCCGAAGCGGCCTGTCTTGCTCTCTCGCGCGCACCCGAAACCAGGTTTATTCACAGCGGCTCTACTGGATGGCTGAGCAGAGGCGAATTCCTTGAGATGGCGACCGGAGTAGCGGCCAGCCTGGTAAAGGTTGGGCTGATTGAGGGCGACCGGGTGGTTTTGAATGCCCCGGGGAGCGTTGAGTTCGCTGGGACCTACTTTGGGGTACTGCTGGCGGGGGCTGTGGTAGTTCCTGCGAACCCGGCCTATAGCGACCGTGAACTGGCACATGTCATCGCGGATTCGCGTCCGGCACTTGTCGTTACATCGGACGAAAGAGTAGAGCGAATCGGCCAGCTGGCGATTGAATCGCAATCGCGGGCAGCTATCGAGGGCCCGGGATCAGAACTTCCGCTTCCCGGCGGCGATATCCGGTGTATGGGCATTAGTGCCTTGGCGCGCGAGTTCAACCACGCGGATCGCCACTTCGAGAGGCGAGACTTTGCCCCGGACATGGCGGCTCTGGTTGCTTACACCTCGGGCACCACCGGTGTTCCCAAGGGCGCGTTGCTGAGCCATTCCAATGTGCTTGCCTCGACCAGGGCGGTAGTGGAGGCGTGGCGGTGGACTGAGTCCGACCGCCTCCTGCTTGCGCTGCCGCTTTTTCACGTGCACGGGCTTGTGGTGGGATTGACGGCATCGATGTGCGTCGGGTCATCGGTGCTTTTGTACGAGAGCTTTGACCCGGTTGCGCTTATCGAGAGCGTAGGTGGACCCCAAGCGCCGACCATGTATTTTGGAGTTCCAGCGACTTACGCACGACTAGTCAAATCGGAGGGCTTCTCGAATTTTTCTAAATTGAGGCTGTTGGTAAGCGGCTCCGCGCCCCTCCCACCGGACTTATTTGACCGCATCACGCTCCTCGCGGGCCAGTCGCCCGTCGAGCGGTACGGGATGTCGGAAACGTTGATGAATGTGTCGAATCCCTATGGGGGTCCCCGCAAAAGTGGATCCGTCGGCGTTGCGTTGCCTGGCGTCAAGGTAGCCCTTGACAAGAGGGGCGAGATACTCATTGCGGGAGAGAACGTCTTTAAGGGCTACTTGGGCAACCATGAAGCAACCTCCCGCGCCTTGGACGATGGCTGGATGCGCACCGGCGACGTAGGCACCTTTGACGAGGACGGCTATCTGCGTATTGAGTCTCGACTGAGCGACATGGTTATTTCGGGCGGATTCAATGTATATCCGCGAGAGGTCGAAGAACAGATCCGGTCCTTTGGCGGCGTGCGTGACGCTGCCGTCGTTGGGCGCAAATCCGAACTTTGGGGCGAAGAGGTAGTCGCTTTCGTCGTCGCTAGTGACCCCTCGGCCGAACTCGATATCGGAGCACTGCTCGAACACCTTCGAGGGAGGTTGGTCAACTACAAGATTCCCAAGGCGTTATTGGTGGTTGATGAATTGCCGCGAAACGCCATGGGCAAGGTGCTCACGGCCAAACTGCGCGATATTGCGCGCGACTCAAACTGAGAGCTATCGAGCTACCTGCCCTGAAAGTTCGGCTTGCGCTGCTCTTCAAAAGCACTCAACGCCTCGGCGTAGTCGGCAGACGCCAGAGTGAGTTCCAAGAGCTCCATGCTCCGTTCGGCCGCTACCTCGTAGCCACCTGAGATTGTTTCAAGCAATTTCTTGGTGGCAAGTACCGCCAGCGGCGCATTTTCGCCGAGATGGCGGGCGAGCTCATCGACCCGCTCATCGACCCGATTGTCAGCCACTTCGCTTACCAATCCGATCGCGAGCGCTTCTGCGGCGCTGATTCTTGCCGCGCTGAAGATTAGACGCTTGGCATTTGCGAAACCGATCAGCTGGACTAAGCGTCGCAATGACCCAACTGGATAACTAATACCGAGGCGTGCGGATGGGATTTGGAACTTCGCTTCGCGGTCAGAGACCTGGAAATCACAGGCGGCCAGGACGGAGACGCCACCGCCGATGCAGTAACCTTCGATCGCCGCGATAGTAGGCTTGGGAATCTGGGCGAGTGCCACTAGAGCTTCCTCGGTTATCCGGTCGTATTCGAGCCCGGACGCTCCATTCTGGCGCATCGTGCGAAATTCCGAGATATCGGCTCCCGCGACGAAGGTCGCGTTGGTTCCACGAACCACGACCACTCGGACGTAGTCATTGGCCCGCATCTCATCAGCTGCGATGCGCAGCTGTCTCCACATATCAAGCGACATTGCGTTCTTGCGCTCGGGATTTGAGATGACGATCTCGCCGATAAATCCGCTGACGCGGGTGGTTACTTTTTGGCTCAAACGGTGTCTCCTTTGTGCCGAGTATGCCTTTTGGGACGGCAGTCGTTACCGTATAACCAGTGGCCTGTAATCGAAAGCCCCCTATGACCTTAGGCGCGATTGCGCCTCACGGGGAGCTTTAGCCCTCTTACCAGCGGTTGTTGATGCGAGAGCCGTGTGTTTCGAACGCCCGATTCGGCTCCGTCTTGCTCGGCCTCCCACTGCGGAGCTTCGCTGTCATCGTGAACCTCTTTGGACAGCTGTGACGGCCACCAGTTCCACTTTCCAAGCAGAGCCACTGCTGATGGAACCAGGAGGGTGCGCACCAGGAACGTGTCCATGAGGATCCCCAAAGCCAACCCGAATCCTATCTCCTCGACCTGGGCGTTTCCCAGAGAGGAGATGGCGAGTACCGCGAAGCTTCCCGCCAAGACCATGCCAGCCGAAGTCACGGTTGACCCCGTAGCGTTTAATGCCGTTCTCACTGCTGACTTGAGGCCTCGATGGTGCGCCTCCTCCCTAATCCGGGTCATCACAAGGATGTTGTAGTCCTCGCCCAGCGCCAAGAGAAAGAGAAAGAGCAAGAATGGCAGAACAAAGTTGAGCCCGGAGTCGCCTCGAAAGAAGATGA
The DNA here is from genome assembly GCA_021790495.1 of Actinomycetes bacterium. Classification (GTDB taxonomy): domain Bacteria; phylum Actinomycetota; class Acidimicrobiia; order Acidimicrobiales; family Acidimicrobiaceae; genus Acidithrix. The sequence goes on along the minus strand of JAJYGZ010000147.1, from coordinate 1,862 downwards.
ACACGATTACATCTGCGCCGAGCGCCGCCAGGTATGACAGTACGACGGAGATCATCAAATAGATCGGTGCGACGAGGCTTCGGAGGACCAACGCCAAGAGAATTCCGATGATAATGACTACCACGGGTACGATTTTTACCAGATCCGAGCGAGACGACGAGGATATGTCATATCCAGCGGTAGCCTGGCCTGCTACTCCAGAGTCGATCGCGCCAAAGTTTTTGGCGACCTGTGTGACTTGACTCCGAATCAGCGGGGTGGCGTTCAGCGCCGCAGTCGAGGCGGCGTCGCCGGCGGTGAGGCTGGTGGCAAAGAGTACGGTTCGGCCATCTTTAGAAATGTATTGGTAGTCCGCACGGTATGCCTGGTACATAGCTGGCGTCACCGAGGTTCCCGGTGGCTGAACCTCGGGTAGGCTTGCTGGCGGGCCAAGCTCGTGATAGAGGGTTTGAAGCTGGCTTGGCGTGAATTTGGCTGAAAGTGGATTGAAAGCCCCGTAGACAGCCTTGAACGATGATTGCCGTTTCAGGTCGGCCTCCAGCGCCCGAAGCGCGCCCAAGTTCTCCCAAACGGGCGATTTGAACTTGAAGATCACTTCGGTCGGGTTGAAACTCGAAGAAGGAAACTCCGAATTGAGTATCTTGTTGCCGTAGTACGAGTCGGTTCCTTTGGGCGAAGTGGTCGCACTCGCGAAGCCTGCCGGAGAGTTCCCAAGCGAGGCGAGCGCCAGCGAGGAGAAGAGCGCGACTCCAAATACCAGCGTCGCGGCCGGCTTGGCGACAACCCGGGCGGCAATCCTTCCCCAAAGGCCGATTTTGACCTCGCCTGACCGGGTATTGGTGGGCCAAAATACCGCGCGGCCGAGGATTGACAGAAGGG
>JAJYGZ010000147.1:0-973 GCA_021790495.1 Actinomycetes bacterium | reverse complement strand
CCGATCGCCAAGGGCCACCCCAGCCCCTTATAGAAACCGAACTGTGCGGTCACAAGCGAAAGCAGAGCCGCGACTACCGTCGCGCCGGAAAAGGTAATTGATTCTCCTACCTTGGCGAGCGCCAGCGATACGGCATCTTTGGGATTCCGCCCCCTCCGCAGCTCCTCGCGCACGCGAAATACCAGAAACAGACCGTAATCGGTGCCAGCGCCGATGATCAAAATTATGAAGAGAAGCTGGGTAACGAACGAAACCGTAAAGCCCGCTTTGGATGCTTCCGCGACGATGGGACCTCCAGCGAGGACGACGAAAACGGCAGGTAGCAAGGTGACGAGCGGCGCTAGAAGCGCCCTGAATACCACCAGAAGTATCGCCATTATGAGCAGTATCGAATAGTCCTGCGCCTTGCTTGGGCCCGTTGCGCTTCCGGCGTTCGCGTCGACGGCGGTGGCGTTTTGTCCGGCAAGGTGAACCGACAAATCGTGGGGAACCGGCGTGGACTTTATCGCAGAGCGAATGTTGTCGACCAAGGTTATTAGCGCGGTGTCTCCAAAGGGGTTGGTTCGCGACACTACCACGGCCTGGACGGCGCGCTGATCGGGAGCGACTCCCGCGAGTTTTACCGAGACAACCGAAGGCACCCTCTTGAGCGCCACGGCGATCGATGAAAAGGCCGATGCGTCTTGGGGCGAGAGCGTGGCATCGCTGGTTTGGGCCACCACAATTATTTGGCTGTAGTTGGAATTCATAAACGGCGATGCCAGATCCGCCGCCTTGATGGAAGGTGCATTCGCCGGCAGGAAGGCGCGGTTGTCGTTCTTGACGACACTAGAGAGTGAGGGCAAGAAATGGATCGAGGCGAAGGTGCCGAGAATCCAAAACACCACGATAAACCACCGGAAGCGGACAGAGAATCTGCCAAGGCGCTGAAAGAATTTAGACACGGGACTCCTCGAGGGTCTTTTTGGGGGAT
>JAJYGZ010000353.1 GCA_021790495.1 Actinomycetes bacterium | reverse complement strand
CGATGGACTGGCGAAAGTGAGCAACTACCCATGGGCGTGACCTTCCCGCGGGGATTTTTGGCCAGCGGTACCGCCGCAGGGATAAAGGCTTCGGGCAACCCGGATATAGCGATAGTTGCGCTCGACGGCACCGAACCCGGTGTCGCCGCAGCGACCTTTACCACTAATTTGTCGGCTGCGGCCCCGGTGGTGGTATCGCGCGCCAATCTCGCTCAAAGCGGAAATCTGGCATCGGCGGTCTTGCTGACCAGCGGGAACGCCAATGCCGCGACGGGCGCCTCGGGAGAGGAAAAGGCTCGCGCCAGTGTTGCTTGTGTGGCGAAGGAACTGAAGGTGCCCACCGAGCATGTTCTGGTTTGTTCCACCGGTCTGATAGGGATTCCGTTGCCAATCGACAAGGTGCTCGCCCAAATACCGGCCGCGGTCGCCGAACTGGACGGGGGAGACGAGGCTGGAGTCGACGCGGCGAAGGCCCTTATGACTACCGACACCTTCGCCAAGGTCGCCAAGTACGAAATCGAGGGCGTACGTTTTGGCGGCATTGCCAAGGGCGCCGCCATGATCGCCCCCAATATGGCCACCATGCTCGCGGTCGTAACCACCGATGCCATCGTAAGCCAGAGCGCGCTAGCGCAAGCGCTTTCAAGGGCGGTGGAGCGGAGCTTCAACCGGATTACCATCGACGGGTGCACCTCCACTAACGACACGGTCATCGCCATCGCCTCGGCGGCTTCGGGGGTGGAGCTCAGCGACGCCGCTCTCTATGAAGGGATCTCGGCGATCTGCTCCAGCCTGGCCGCACAGATCGTCTTTGACGCCGAGGGCGCCACCAAGCTGATCAAGGTTCGCGCCACAGGGGCGCAAAGCGAAGCCGACGCGCTAGCGGTGGCTCGAAAGATCGCCCAATCGTCTTTGGTAAAGTGCTCGTTCTTTGGAATGGATCCCTATTGGGGAAGGGTAATCTCCGAGATCGGGTCCTCTGGCGTCGCGGTGGCGATGGACGAGGTTTCGGTCTCTTATGGCTCTGTGATGGTATATTCCAGGACCGAGGAGCTCGAGGTCGATCGCGATCTCCTTTCTCAGATCATGGCGGCGCGCGAGATCGAGCTCGAGGTTTCGCTCGGATCGGGCGATTTCGAGGCGACGATCATAACCGCCGACTTGACTCCCGCCTATATCGCCGAGAATATGAGAACCTCGTGATGCTTCGTTCGGAAATTTACCCCAAAGCCGCAATCGCGGGAGCGACCAAGCCATGAACGAGATGGACGTGGCGATGATCAAATCACAAGTCCTCTCTGAGGCGCTTCCCTACATTCGCCGCTTCGCGGGTTCGATATTTGTCATCAAGCACGGCGGAAACGCCATCGCCGATAGCCAAGGCGGCGAAGCCGCGGCGCTCGAGTCGTTCGCCAATGACGTCGTGCTGATGGCCTCGGTGGGCATCAAGCCGGTGGTGGTACACGGAGGCGGTCCCCAGATTGGTCAGATGCTGGATCGCCTCGGCATCGCGAGCCAATTCGTAGGCGGTCTTCGCGTGACCGATTCGGCCACCTTAGAGGTGGCGAGAATGGTGCTAATGGGCAAAGTCAATCCAGAGATTGTGGGTGCCATCAACAAGCTCGCTCCACTGGCGATTGGGCTTTCCGGAGCTGACACCGGGCTTATCGTCGCCGAACGGGCCGAGGGAGATCTTGGATTCGTCGGCGAGGTGCAAAGCGTCAAGCCGGATTTAATAATCCGGCTTTTGGATCAAGGGTTGATACCGGTGGTGGCCACTGTCGCCGAGGATGGCGCGGGCCAGGCCTACAACATAAATGCCGATACGGTAGCCGGCGCAATCGCGGGCGCCATCGGGGCTGAGAAGCTGATCTATCTCACCAATGTCGACGGGATATACGCGAACTGGCCAGACCCGGCGTCACTGATACGTCGCGCGACCGCTAGCGACATCAAGACGTTGATGGCTTCAGGAGCCATATCCGAAGGGATGATTCCCAAGCTCACCAGTTGCCTTAGGGCCCTGGAACTTGGCGTGGGGTCCGGACATATTCTCGACGGGCGCCTTGAGCATTCGTTGTTATTGGAGATTTTTACCGATTCGGGTATCGGAACCATGGTGACCCGAGAGGAGTTGAGCTAGAGATGATTGACGCGGTTACGGTTTCGCCATCGGATGTGATGCTCGGGGAGATGGAGATCCACGGGGCGGTGGCAGATACCGCGCGCTATCTGATGAACAACTACGGCGCCCCTAAGGCGGGATTTGTATCGGGTCGCGGAGCGACGCTGATAGACGAGAGCGGCCGCGAGGTGCTTGACTTTCTCGGCGGCATCGCGGTGTGCTCGTTGGGGCACTGTCCGCCAAGCGTGAGTGACGCGATCGCCGCCCAGGCGCACAAGCTGATCCATACCTCCAACTACTTCGCCAACCTAGAGGCGCCCAAGGTGGCCTATCTCATCGATCGACTCGTCGCTCCCTCGCCCGGAGAAGAGGGACGGGTATTTTTCGCCAATTCCGGCGCCGAAGTAAACGAAGCCGCCATCAAGCTGGCGCGGCGCTACGCAGGGCCGGAGCGCACCCGGGTGGTGGGCTTGAAGGACGGCTTCCATGGCAGAACCATGGGAGCGCTTAGCGCAACCGGCCAGGAAGGCAAAAAGACCGCCTTTCAGCCGCTGGTGCCGGGTTTTTCCCACGTAGAAGCCGGCGATACTGAAGCGCTAGAGGCAGAGTTGGCAAAAGGTGGCGTGGCGGCGGTAATTATGGAGCCGATTCTGGGAGAAGCCGGAGTCATAGAGGTTCCGGCTGCCTTTATCGCCTCGGTGCGCGAGCTCTGTGACCAATTCGGCGCGCTACTTATCTTGGACGAAGTTCAGACCGGCTTTGGCCGCACCGGAAAATGGTTCGCCTTTCAGCATTTTGGGGTGAAGCCCGACGTCGTTACCATGGCAAAGGCGATCGCCTCGGGGTTTCCGGTCGGTGCATTATGGGCGCGGGCCGAGGTGGCCAAAGCGTTTTTGCCTGGCGACCACGGGACGACCTTTGGGGGTCAACCGCTCGCGATGGCAGCGGCCCTGGCCACGATCACCACCATGATCGATATCGACGCGCCCGCCCTCGCCGCCGAACGCGGCGCCTCCTTGGCGCGCGGCCTCGCCAGCACTCCGGGAATTGCGAGCGTCTCTGGCAAGGGATTGCTGCTCGGCGCGACGCTAAAGAGCGCGGCGGCGCCCGAGGTCGCTAAGCGGTCGCTGGAGTTGGGCCTGATCGTAAATGCCATCGGCACCTCGGTCTTGCGCTTCGCCCCGCCGTTGGTGGTTACCGAGTTCGAGATCGATCGGGCTCTTGAAATCCTCAAGGTGGCGATCTCGTGATCCAACTCAATTCGGGCGGCGCTTGGTTTCGCGCCTTGGCAAAAAAAGGGGAGGGCGAATGAACTTTCTCGATATCGGCAGCTGTGACGCTAAGGGACTTGGCGAGATCTTGGGATACGCGCGAGCGCAGCTCGATCCGGTGCTTTTAGGCGCCGGGGTGGCGCTGGTCTTTGAAAAGCCGTCGCTTCGCACCCGCAACTCTTGTGAGATGGCGACCGTGTCACTGGGCGGGCATCCGGTTTACATCAACAACGCCGAGGTGGGCTTTGACGTTCGCGAGTCGACCGAGGACATCGCGCGAACGCTGGCGGGGTATTACAAAGTCATTGCGGCGCGGGTGTTTGACCACGCTGTCCTGGAGCGAATCGCCGTGAGCGTAAATGGATACGGATTTTCGCCTCCGGTAATCAACCTCCTCTCGGATCGTTCCCATCCCTGTCAGGCGGTGGCTGATTTGTTGACGATATCGGAGCGCTTCGGCGGGGTGGCGGGAGTGAAGATCGCATATGTCGGGGACTCCAACAACGTGGCGCTCTCCTTGGCCCAAGGTGCGCTGATGCTCGGTGCCGAGATCCGTATAGCGTCGCCACGCGCGTACAGCTTTGACCAATCGACCAAAGAGGTGTTGAGTACGCTGGGAAGCGTCCATTTCAGCCAAGATCCCAATGAAGCGGTTGCGGGCGCGGATGTGGTTTATACCGACACCTGGACCTCGATGGGCCAAGAGAGCCAAGCTGGCGTTCGCCGCGAGGCATTTCTTCCCACCTATCAGGTCGATTCTCAGATGATGGACCTGGCCTCGAGCGAGGCGATCTTCATGCACTGCCTGCCAGCTCATCGCGGCGAAGAGGTCACTGAGGAAGTGTTCGAATCCAAAGCGAGCGTGGTTTTCGAACAAGCGGCCAATCGAATGCCCGCCTTCAGGGGAGTTTTATACGCGTGCTTGGCCGGATAAGTTCCCCAAGTGACGGCGGACGGCTTGTAACCGGACGCCGGTTATCGATTCACGGTGGTGATTGGTTATGGCGAAAAATCGTCGGCAATATCAAATAGGAAAGTTTCTTGAGACCGAGTATGTCGGATCCCAGGCGCAGTTGGTCACCTTGTTGGCCAAGGTCGGCATCGAGGCGACCCAGGCGACGGTTTCGCGGGACCTCGAGGAACTCGGTGCGATCAAGGTGAAGGTTCCCGGCGGGGAGCTGGTTTACGCGGTGCCCTCTCACCTGAGAGACAACGCCGCCGATACTGACCACTTGCGCCGAGTGCTCTCCGAATGGGTGGTGGACCTGGTGTCATCTTCGAATTTGCTGTTGATCAAGACGCCGCCGGGCTCGGCTCATGTGGTGGCATCGGCCTTGGATCACACCACGATTGACGGCGTGCTTGGAACCGTAGCCGGCGACGACACGATCATGGTGCTTACCAAGGTCGGCGAAGCCGACGCTTTGCGCGACATGCTCGCTCAAATGGCGGGGCTCGACGAGATCGACTAGCGCGGCCACCGTAGTCCATGCCCCGTCACCAAGGGATGTTCGGGCTTAGGTTTGGCGCAGGATAAGTTTGAGAATTCCAGAAAGGAAAGCAGATGGCCAAAAGAGTTGTACTTGCCTATTCAGGCGGGCTAGACACTTCGGTTGCGGTTAAGAGGCTGGCAGAGGAGATGGGATACTAAGTC
>JAJYGZ010000222.1 GCA_021790495.1 Actinomycetes bacterium | reverse complement strand
GCGCGGATCTCTTCAAGACGGAGTCAGCTTCACCGCAGCGGCGATCGCGCGCGGCGCCACCGCGATAATGGTCGCCGAAAAGTACCTGGGGTCTCCGGATCTCCCCCCGGATGTGCCCAAGCTCGTCGTTCCTTCGGTTCGCCAGTCTCTCGGGGCGATCTCGAGCATGGTATACGGATACCCATCACGGCGTCTCAATCTGGTCGGCATCACCGGCACCAACGGCAAAACCACCACCTCGTTTCTGCTGGACTCGGCGCTAACCGAGGCCGGGGTGAGAACCGGCATCATCGGCACCATCGAGTTTCGCTCGACCAACAAGCGCTACCCTTCCACCTTCACCACTCCCGAGGCGCCCGATCTCCAGGCGATGCTCGCCGACATGGTGCAGAGCAATGTCGAGACCGTGGCCATGGAGGTCTCTTCGCACGGACTCGACCAAAAGCGAGTTGACTCAACCCATTTTCGCATCGGGATCTTCACCAACCTCACCGCGGAGCATCTCGACTACCACGGCACGATGGAACAGTACTACTTCGCCAAGGCCCAACTCTTCGAACCTTCGCGCTGCGAATTCGCCGTTATCGCCGTAGACGATCCTTGGGGTGTGCGCCTCGCGAGCCAGCTGAGAATCGACCACGTCACCTACGGCACCAATCCCAATGCCGACTACGTGGTGGAGAATATCAAGGTAAGCCACCAGGGAACCGCATTTACCCTTCGCCACCGAGACAAGTCGGTCGCGCTTTCGACCCAAATTGTCGGACGCCTCAATGCCCTGAATGCCGCGGCGGCTTATATCGCCGCGATCGAACTTGGCGGAGACCCGAAAAAGGTTCGCGCTGGAATCGAGGGGTGCGACTCCGTGGCCGGGCGGTTCCAGCTCATCGAAGCCGGGCAGCCGTCAATGGTCGTCGTCGACTACGCGCATACTCCGGACTCGATCTCTTCTTTGATCGCCACAGTGAGATCTTTGATCGCCCCGGGCGGTCGCGTAATCGTAGTGGGAGGAGCGCGAGGGGGACGGGACCGCCTCAAGCGCCCGTCGCTCGGCCGCGCTTTGGCGGGCGCCGATCTTGTGATACTCACCACGGACAACCCCGGCGACGAGGACCCGCGCGAGATCATCTCGCAGCTATTGCTTGGCACGCTCGATATCGCCACTCGCCATGTTCACATCGAGCTCTCCCGCTCCGAAGCGATCGCCTTCGCCCTAGAACATGCGGGCAGCGCGGATGCGGTAATCATCGTGGGCAGGGGCCACGAAACTTCCATCAGGGTCGGTCACAGCCAGATCCATCTCGACGATCGCGAAGTCGTGCGCCAAGCGGCCCATTCGCTCTTCGCGCCCGCCATGGCTCGGGTCGCCCCGTAGGTGCCCGACCCCGACGCGCCCGTGGCGCCCTCAATTTCGGTTGTCGTCACCTCTTACAACTCCCAAGACACCATCGGCGACGCCGTCGCCTCGGTGCTCGCCCAGACCCATCTTCCCGAAGAGATCATCGTCGTTGACGACGGTTCGACCGACAAGTCCCTAGAAGTTCTGGCGCAATTCGCCGGGCGAATAACCGTGGTGCGACAAGACAACCAAGGCCCCTCGGCGGCGCGCAACGCAGGAATCGCGGCGGCGAGCGGGGAATGGATCGCCTTTCTGGACGGAGACGACTCCTGGCACCCCGAAAAGCTCGCGCTTCAGCTCGTGGCGATGGATCGCTTCAGCGATGCCGCGGTAATCGCCTCGGACTGGACGAGAGCGCCCTTTGGCACCTACGCCCATGATGAGCCTCGCATCGAGCGAGTCTTCGCATCGGAGATCGCAGTCCTAAACCGCTACCAGACCTCAACGGTGTTGGCCCGGCGCACCGTGCTAGACGCCGCGGGCGGCTTCGATTCCGCCCTCGATTCAGCCGAGGACTGGGATCTCTGGCTGCGAGTCTCCAAGTTGAAGCCCGGAATTCTCATTCGGCTCCCACTGGTCTTTTACCGCGACAATCCACAGGGAGTCTCCAAGAACTTGCGCCGACTCGCGTTGCTGGCTGAGGTGATCATGGACCGTGAAGCGACGCACGAGTACTTCTCGCGCTCGTTCGTAGCGAACCTGTCGGCGTGGCACAATCAGAGATTCATCGTGGCAGCACTTTTGAACCGAGACTTTGAACAAGCCAAGGAACTGGCGTTGCGATCCAAGAGCCGGGGCAGCCTGGCAAACCACGTGCAGGCATATCTGATCTACACCCAGCCGTTTCTACTCGAGCGCCTTACCCGCAGAGCAAGGAGATTGAGGCGACGGGCCGCTTAGGCCTCAGGCGCTGGCGAATCGGTAGCCCCATTGCCCTGCATCAGCGGCGAATCGGCTTTTAGCTCGACGTCGGCGACAGCAGGGCTCTTCTTCGCTCGAATCTTCTTAAATACAATTAGCCCTATCACCACCAACACGATCAGACCCATTACGACATATCCAAGGGTGCTCGCCGCGGCCTGAACTTTTCTGAAACTCGCCCCTGCGGCGTATCCGGCAAAGGTAAAGCCTGTTGCCCAAGTTATCCCGCCAAGAACGTTGAATATCGCGAAGGTGCGATAGCGCATCCCCGACATCCCGGCCAGACCCGGGATGATGGCGCGAAGCGCGGCGGCAAATCTCCCCAAAAAGACCCCGAATCCCCCACGGCGTGCGATGAACTCCTCCGCCAGGCGAACGTGGTCTTTTTTGATAAATCGGCCGGTTCTCGAGTCGAGAATTCGCCGGCCAAATTCCCGCCCCACCACATATCCGACGCTGTCGCCCACAATCGCACCGAGAATTCCCGCCGCAATCGCCGCGGGCAGCGAAACTCGATGCTCAAAGGCGAGAACCCCGCCCAGTATCACCGCGGTCTCGCCTGGAATTACGAAGCCCAAGAAGACCGAAGACTCAAGCGCCGGCAATAAGAAGATAATGACGAGGGCGACAATGCCATGGAGCGAGAGGAGTGAGTTGGTGATAAAAGACACGCTCTTAGATTAATGCCCGAATCTAAGAATTGCCCCCAAACTTCGTTGCGGTTGCGTAACACGCCAAGCCCAACGCCGCTTTGACTACTGAGGCCCTTAGACCAACCCGCCCCGACGCGATTCCAGAGTCACCGAAGTCACCGCGAAGATCATCAGCGCTCCGCCCATCACGATCATCCAGCCGCCGAATACCAACGAGAGCGCCGAGAGGAAGGCCCCCATTCCGAGCACGAATGGCCAGATGGTGTGGCTCGGAAAAGCCCCAACCGCACCTCGGGCTGACTCCATGGTGGCGTTCTCGTTGTCCTCGGGCCGAGGATCCATCCTCTTTTTCCACCAACCCATATAGAGAGCGGGCATGATTCCGAGCCCCGCGGTGCCAAAGAGCATGGTGGCACCGCCGTACTCTTTAGCGGTGAAGAAGTAGAACACCATTACCACTGCTACGAAGAGACCTATGCCCATATAAATGCGATATTCGACCTTCATCGAGCTACCTCTTCCTTGGGATTTCCATCATGATCCAGCGCGTAGTCGGCATGCTCGGGGTGATTGGCGTCCCAGACCGGGCGTTGCGAACGAATCGGGGGGATCGAGGTGAAGTTGTGATGCGGTGGCGGAGATGTGGTCGCCCACTCCAAGGTATGGCCATCCCAGGGGTTATCGCCCGCCGGAATTGGCTTGCGCCAGGAAACCCACAGGTTCACCAGCCAAACAACGAAGGAGAGAAAGGTCAAAAACGCTCCCACCGACGAGAGCTGGTTCAAAAAGGTAACGTGATCCGAAACTAGATACACCGGCACCCGGCGCGGCATGCCGCGAAGACCCGCGAGGTATTGGGGAATAAAGGTCAGGTTGAAGGCGAAAAAGGCCATCCAAAATTGCAACTTACCCAAACTCTCGCGAAGCATGCGACCGGTCAGCTTGGGATACCAGTAGTAAAAGCCCGCGAAGCCCGCGAAGATCGCGGTCCCCGCTAACACCTGATGGAAGTGAGCAACCACGAAGTAGGTGTCGTGCACCGCGAAGTCGAACGGCGGCGAGGCGAGAAGGACACCCGTCATGCCGCCCATCACAAAGGTAATGATAAAGCCAATCGAAAATAGCAAAGGAGTCTTGAACTGGAGGTTGCCACCCCACATCGTCCCAATCCAGGTAAAAACCTTGATGCCAGTCGGCACCGCGATCAGAAGCGACAGCGAGGCGAAAAACGGCAGCAGTACCGTGCCGGTGGTGTACATGTGGTGCGCCCAAACCCCGGTCGAAAGCGCCGCTATCGAGAGGGTCGCAAACACCAGTCCCTTATAGCCGAAGACCGGCTTTCGGGAAAATACCGGGATGATCTCTGAGACCATTCCGAAATAGGGAAGCGCGAGGATGTAGACCTCGGGATGGCCGAAAAACCAGAAGATATTCTGCCACATCACCGGAGAACCGCCTCCAGCGACACTGAAGAAGTGCGTCCCTAGGTGCCGATCGGCATAGAGCATGATCATTCCGGAGGTAAGGATCGGAAATGCTATGAGAATCAGCATCCCGGTAACCACCATGTTCCAGGTGAAGATCGGCATCCGGAACATCGTCAGGCCTGGGGCGCGCAGATAAAAAGCGGTGGTGATCAAATTCACCGCAGTGAAGATCCCCGAAAATCCCACCAGGGCGATCGAAATGATCCACAGGTCGGGCCCAGGCCCGGGCGAGTTGGTGTAGGACGACAGCGGCGTGTAGGCCACCCAGCCAAAGGCCGCAGCGCCGCCGGCCACGAAAAACCCCATCAGCATCGTGGTCCCGCCGGTGAGATAGAGCCAGTACGAGAGCGCGTTCAAGCGCGGAAACGCCATGTCGGGCGCTCCTATTTGCAGGGGAAGTATGAAGTTGGCGAACCCGCCGAAGGCAAAGGGACCCGCAAAGAGATAGAGCATGATCGAGCCGTGAATGGTAAAGAGCTCGTTGTAGGTCTGCTGGGAGACAAGGTGCCCGTTAGGCGTCATCAGCTGAGCGCGAATCAGCATCGCCATGCATCCGGCAATGAGCAAAAACACCAGCGAGGTGTACATGTAGCTCTTGCCGATCACC
>JAJYGZ010000183.1 GCA_021790495.1 Actinomycetes bacterium | reverse complement strand
ACACTAGAAGTCGAACGAGATCGGCTACTGCTCACCCTTGAGGAGATCCAACCGCTGGCCAGAGCTTGACCGGCACCATCGTCCACCGACGTCCTGAACCGAAAGCCGAATTTCGACGGGCGCTGTCGCGATTCCCTTCAAACCGCGGAGAACCCGGATGGCGGACATCGTAACTCTACGCCGACCGTCGGGGGTAACATTGTGGTCATCGCCTCCTCTGTAGCTCCATGGCTCCGCGTCTTGGTCGGCCTGAGCTCTTGAACGAGCTGCCCTTGACGACCTCCGGGTCGAAATTAGGGTGTTCGCGAAATGCTTACACCTTGTAGGGCAATGAGCTTCCGGAGCGGAACTTCTGGAGAGTTCATCCTGCCCGAAACGGTGGGAATGCAGCTTGGGAGATACTGGCAATCCCACCCGACAATGCAGACGCGGCGCTAATTGTGCCTGACATCGGCGCTTACTGCCAGGCTGTCTGCGGTTTCGAGCGTTGGTGGAGCGAACTGGATGCTTACCGCCCCGTTCGTATCAAGCGGGCGGAGACGAACTGATGGCCCCAGGCAGGATGGTGAGCACCGCGCCCGAAGCATTGAGGAAAGTTATCCGGTTGTAGCTGGATGCGCCAGCTTGGGAAATGTAGATTGCGAACCAAGAGTTGGTGCTCGCGACCTTGGCCCCGATTTCCCCAGACGCGTTGGTTAATGCCACGTAGGCGGTGCCTGGTACGCCCTCGCCGAAGACGATGTCGAAGGCGGCGCCTGATGGTGAAATCCAGCTAGTTACGGCTTGGCCCCCATGGGATGCTTGCTCTTGCTGCCGCGATGTCAAAGGATTATTCTGCGAGACCACAAGGCTGCAGGCCCCTTTATCAGTGGTTACAGATCCAGAAGCCGGTGCGCCAGTCGGGGTGTCAATGGTGAGACTCCAGCAGTCGCCGGCGGTGAGGTCGCTTTTGGTCGCCATGGCGGAAAATACTTTGAGCGTGGTTCCTTGCGGCCCAACTTCGCTTACCCTAAGCACTGCGTGTGCTGCGGCCGGGGGCTTGGCGGCGCCGAGAATCGAGCCCGCCGGGCCCAAGACCGACGAAAGAGAAAATGGTAGAGCGCCAGCCGCGGCCGCCGCTGCAGTCGCCAGAATTATGGCTCCCCCGGCAATAACGCCGACCATGGTACCGTGACTGAGCTTGTGCCGCGGTAGCTCACTTGGTGTGGTATCCGGGGCTTCACCTTCGATGCCGGCGCCAACAGAACCGAGGTGACTTCTGGCGGATTCATCCTCGACTTGGGCTGCGATGGCTCCAAACAGAGACCGCAGCCGGTCCTCAACGACGGTCGTTTCGATCATTGAGCGTCCATCTCCTTCCTGAGGCGAACCAATCCGCGATGAATCAGCGACTTCACTGCTGGCAGGTGGCATTCGAGTAACTCGCTTATCTCCTTTAAGGGCAGGTCGTCGTAGTAGCGAAGTACCAATGCCTGGCGCTGGCGCTCGGGCAGTTCTTTGACCAGCTCCCAGGTAAAAGCGTCTTCCGCCTCAAGTGCCGGTTCTCTAGGGTGTTCCCGATGGCGCCGTTCAAGCGCCTCGCGTCGGTGCCGGTCGGTAAGGAGATTCACCACGGAACGCCGAAGATATGCAAGCGGATTGTCTAGACCCTGCGGTTTCGCTGCAGCGAAGCGAATGAAGGCGTCATGGACCACGTCCTCTGCTAGTTCGCGGGATCCGCACATCATCCAGGCGCTGCGAACTAGGGTCGACCAATTGGCCTGATAAAGAGCCTCAACATTCGACAATTCAACGGTCTCGGCCGGATTCAGCATCGACTCCACATCCCCTCTTCAAAACTTAGACGAGCAGCTGCGGCGGTTGGTTGCGAAGGTTCGGATGCCGCGTCAAGATCGACGTTTTCAATTGCGGAGTCGTTTGGCACGATATGCCTGTTCGAAGATTTCAACTTGCGAGATTTAATCGCCGGAGACGATAACCGACACCAGTCCCGCACTGGTTCGAGCTTTGAAGGAGATTTTTGACCTGAACCCCAGAAACCGCCTATTGGGGGTCCCTCACAATGCAGTTCACAAAGTTCGTCGCTGATGCAAGATTCACTCTTGGTGCGCTCCTCGTATCCACCTAAAGCGCCACAGGTTTCTTGCTCGATAACGGTATGGCGTCGTGCACGAGTCGCCTAGTTCGCTGGAAGGGCGCGCGACTGGCTGAAGAGGCGTCCTGGACAAAAGGTGAGAGTCTCCGAAGCGATTTCGAGATGCGACGACCAAACACTCGCTCGTTCTGTGGCGATGGCTGGGGCAAAAGGTAACCTTGCGCAGTGAACTCGTCTCGGCCATCGGCTCGCCCAACTGCGATGCGTTTTGTTCTTCTCGTGATGCCGTGCGCATCTTAAGGGCGGCGGAAATGCGGCCCCCGTGCGGAAGCTACCTCGCGCGCGATCGACAAGCAGCACGATCCGATCACCTGCTGCGACTCCATCTTCACCAGCCCGGCATTCCCCGAGGCGACGGCGCCGGCGGATCTCCGCCAACAGGTATCCGTCAAGAGCAATTCGGCTGCGTACGCCCAAGCGGAAGAACCGGTCGAAGAGCTCCTCTCTGGACGATCGCTACTCCATCGGCTCCGATGAAAGGTACGGCGAGCATCGAGAGCGAGGCAGCCGACGAGGACTGGCGAATCGCGGCCCTGGTGGTGGGGGAGTTGGTGGGAAACCTGGTCCCCGCGCCAAGTCCAGGATCGCGCATGGGGGTGTGAGTCGAGGCGCAATTCTCCCGGTCGATGTGTTCCCCAGCCTTCGAAGTGCGCAGCTTTACATTCAATTATTGCGTATTGATAGAAGGGGCGAGATCAATTCGGCATCATCTGGCCCGTCTTTCCCAAGACGACGTTCCGAGCGAGATCGGCCTGCAAAGTAGTCCGCGTTTATCCAGCTGCAATAACGTATTGGCGCCGGGTAATTCAATTGACAAAGCATCAAACGCCCGACATGTCGCCGAGGGGTGTTCCGGTAGCCCCTCGATCCATTCGGTTACCGAAGCGGTGCAGCCAGAGTGTACGGGCAGTGAAACGCTTGGTAGCGCAACGTCGCTGAGAGACTTTTGCAGCCCGTCTATTTCCCCGGCCCCACCACTCAACTTCCCCACCACTCAAGTTAAAGGGTCGTGAGCTTGGACAGAGGATCCTCTGGAGGCTAGGGAGAGTGATTCCCCGCTCCGCTCGAATCGTTGCTATCAAGCCGACAGCGAATTATTGGACAGCGGCTCATCTCGCTGTTTGAAGTGACATAGGGTGGAATGTCAACTGGTCGCAGCGGGTTGTTGCCGATGTGCGTGCGCCGGGCGACGATGACGCTGTTGGCGGAAGTTCTCACCTGACAGAAGGTATGACTTTGGGCAATGTGTCGATTTCAAGTAGGCGAGGTCCTCGTTACGGTGCCGCTCGCATGCTTTTCGTCCCATACCTGCCCGGGCTCAGAGAGAAACGACTTGGAGCTTTAGGTTCAGAAGGCTGGGCCACGCCTGCTAGGGACAGGGCTCGACGAATGAAACCGTTTTCGAGTATCTGTACGCCTCCTCGTCAATTCTTCCGGTGCCTAGGTCATGGAAAAGCCCTCCAACAACCTCTAGACCGCTACCTCCCCAACGCCGTGAACTGCGGCGGTTGATATGACTGGACCTCGGGGCAATCTCGGTCGTGGCATGAACAACCTCCCCGATGATGACCCGCCCGGGCGTTGGGCGGCGCTGGCGATTCTCGCTTTTGCAATGCTGTTGGCCATGACTACTTGGTTTAGTGCATCGGCGGTACTCCCGCAGGTGCGGGCCGAGTGGCATCTCTCTTCCAACACCGCATCATTTCTTACCATCTCCGTGCAGTTGGGTTTCATAGTTGGTGCCGTCGCCTCGGCGGTGCTCAGCTTGGCCGATCTGCTGGCTCCCCGGAGGCTCATACTCTATGGTGCTATCGGCGCTGCGCTTGCCAACGCTCTGTTGCTGGCCAGTCATGGACCAGTCACTGCGCTCCCACTTCGTTTCATCACCGGCGTCTGCTTGGCGGGCGTGTACCCGTCAGCCCTCAAAGAGATGGCCACCTGGTTCCGTCGTGGGCGGGGCACGGCTCTTGGTGTTACCGTCGGCGCCCTAACACTTGGATCTGCTACTCCACAACTGGTGGTCGGTCTGGGCGGGGTGAGGTGGCAGGTGGTCATCGTTACTACGTCGTTGCTTACCATTGCCGGTGGTGTCCTGACGTCGACTATGGGACGGGACGGTCCTTTCCCGTTCCCTCAAGCGAAATTCGACCCGACCCAGGCCCGCCGTGTCGTAGCCAACCGGGGAGTGCGCTTAGCCAGCATCGGCTATTTCGGGCACATGTGGGAGCTCTACGCCATGTGGGCATGGTTCAGCGTGTTCTTTGCTGATGTACTCGTCGATCACCATCGAAGCGGTCCCTATCGCGGGGCAGCACTGGCCACTTTCGCTGTAATTGGCATCGGTGCCCTCGGCTCCTGGGTCGGGGGAGTCCTCAGCGATCGCTGGGGTCGGACTCGAGCCGCTGGCCTCGCGATGGCCTTGTCCGGGACCACAGCCTTGATCATTGGTTTCACCAGCCATCTCCCCGTCTGGCTTGTGCTCGGCATAGGGCTCTTCTGGGGATTCTGGGTGGTGGCTGATTCGGCGCAGTTCTCGGCCATCGTGATCGAGGTCGCTGATCAGAGTTATGTCGGCACAGCCGTCACACTGCAGCTGGCGGTGGGGTTCGGGCTGACAGTCGTAACGATCTGGATTCTGCCCATTTTAGTTGCGGCCGGGAGCTGGGCCTGGGCGTTCGGAATACTAGCCCCTGGCCCGTTCGTGGGGGTGATCGCCATGGCTCGGCTGCGCAGGGCGCCAGAGGCGGCGCTAATCGCCGGTGGTCATGGATAACCGCTGCTTCGCCGCACCGGCTCGGTTTTCTCGCCAAGGCGACGCTCTTGGGGCCAAGAGCGAAATTTCCAAACCTCAACGATGCTACGGACCCAATATAGGTTTCCAAAATCGGCGAGAGCTGCTTTGGCAACAACTTGGTATATTTTTAACAGG
>JAJYGZ010000389.1 GCA_021790495.1 Actinomycetes bacterium | reverse complement strand
AGCACCAGCACCAGCACCCGCTGCCGCCGCACCAGCACCAGCACCAGCACCAGCACCAGCACCAGCACCAGCACCAGCACCCGCTGCCGCCGCACCAGCACCAGCACCCGCTGCCGCAGCACCAGCACCAGCACCCGCGTCGTTCTTAACGACCATGGGTGGTGAACCGCTGGTGTTGTCGCCCGTCGTCCGTCGGCTGATCGATGAGAATTCGATCGATCCGCAGCAAATCGACGGAACTGGCGCTGGGGGCCGTATTACACGTTCCGACGTGCTTGACTTCCTTGACCGAAGGGCCCAGGGAGAGGCTCCCGCTTCTGTTGAGTCCGTAGCTGCCGTGGCGCAACCTCCCAAGGCTCCTCAAGTCGAAGCCCCACCGGTTCAAACTCCAAGCATGCCTGTCGCGCCATCAACGGTTTCTCCGGTGCTCCAGGCGACCGTTCGAGCCGAAGCGTACGCTCCGATCGCGCCTTCCGCTCGAGACGAAGTGATACAGTTTACCAATATTCGGCGGCGAACCGCTGAGCACATGGTGCGTTCCAGGGCTACCTCTGCGCACAGCCTGGTGGCGATCGAGGTCGACTTTGAGGCAGTGGAGAGGGTGCGACATGCCCTGAAAGAGTCCTTCGCCCGTGACGAAGGGTTTTCCCTTACCTATCTGCCTTTTATCGCCCGAGCGACGGTTGAGGCTCTGAGAACGTTTACCCACCTAAATGCCTCGGTCGGCGATGATTCGCTGATCGTGCACCGAGATCTAAATCTGGCAATAGCAGTCGATCTTGACCTTGACGGGCTGATTGCACCGGTGATTCGCGGAGCGGATCAGAAGCGGCTAAAGGGAATTGCCCGCGATGTTCGTGATTTGGCGACGCGAGCTCGATCCAAACGTCTAAGCGCCGACGAGCTGGCTGGTGGCACTTTCACCATCACCAATCCCGGACCTTACGGAACCTTTATAACGACGCCAATAATCAACCAACCCCAAGTCGCGATTCTCTCCACCGATGGGATCAAGCGCAAGCCCGTGGTTGTTTCGCTTCCGGATGGCAGTGAGAGCATAACTATCCACTCGGTAGGCATTCTCGCTCTCGCCTTCGATCACAGGGTGATCGACGGCGCCTACGCGGCGGCTTTTTTGGCCCGGATGAAGGAAATTATCGAAACTTGGAATTGGGCTCAGGAGTTCTAAGAGTCTGGGGTAGAGAGCCGCTCGGCGGCCGCGTCGCGACCATCGGTGGATGAACGCTATCGCGTGTTGTTCGGTTTGCCATACGGAGATCTAGAGAAAAGTACGCGTGCTTGGGCCGAAGCGTTAAAAGGAGATTCCATTGCTAGAGATGCGATGGCTTGGAAAAGTTGCATATCGCGACGCCTACACACTTCAACATCGGCTCTTCGAGGGTTCTTCTGAGCACCTGCTGCTTATGGAGCACAATCATGTGTTCACACTTGGAGTTCGTGCCGAATTGAGCCATATTCTGGTCGACCCTGCGTCGGTGGGGGCGGAGATGATCCGCGTTGACCGCGGTGGAGACGTCACCTACCATGGGCCGGGACAGCTCGTAGGATATCCAATTTTGGACGTGCCGATAAAGTCGAATGCCACGCCCGACTTCGTGGCAAAGATTGAAGAGCTCCTCATCGTAGCTCTTGCGTGCTACGGCATCGCCGCCGTGCGCCATGACGGATATCCGGGGGTTTGGACCAACTCCAAAGATGGCAAGCTCCGCAAGATCGCCGCGATCGGCGTCCGGCTTTCCCGGGGGCGATCAATGCACGGATTCGCTCTCAATGTGTGCCCCGATCTTGCAATGTTCTCGAATATCGTTCCGTGCGGCATAGCGAACTTCGAAGTTACCTCTATGGAGCGAGAGGGCTCCTCGGCAACAGTTGAAGATCTCGTCGCGACAATCGCCGAACTCGCCCCCACGATCTTCGGCAGATCTCAATCCAGCTTTTACGGCGTATCTTCCGCCTCTGGCTATCTCGCTAGATCAGATTCCGCCACCTCACCATCGAGAATTAGCAAGCACGCACCCGAGACTGCCTTGGCGGAGCTTCGGTCCCTGGATCGGCGCCTGGCAAGCGCAGGCGTTTCGACCACCGAGGGAATCTCAATATCGTCCTCCAAGCCGGAGTGGGTGAAGCTGCGTTCGAATATGGGCGAGGGGTACCAGGATCTAAAGAGGACAATGCGCTCGCTAAGCCTGGTGACGGTCTGCGAAGAGGCGGGGTGTCCAAATATTTTTGAGTGTTGGAGCCAAGGTACGGCGACTTTCATGATCAACGGGGAGGACTGCACCCGTTCGTGTGGATTCTGTTTGGTAAAGACCGACAAGCCCCAACCCATCGATCAAGGCGAGCCTGCCAGGGTGGCGCGTGCGGTGCGTGAAATGGGTCTGGAGTTCGCTGTTATTACGGCAGTTGCCCGTGACGACCTGTCCGATGGCGGCGCCAGCGGGTTTGTCGAGTCGATAAGGGCCATTCGCGACCAGACCCCGGGAGTTCGAATCGAGGTGTTGATCTCGGACTGCAAGGGAAGCGAAACTGCGCTTGGATCCATTTACGACATGCGGCCCGAGATCTTGAACCACAATATCGAAACTGTATTGAGGCTTCAGCGGGCAGTGCGACCACAGGCGTCGTACGCGCGCAGTCTTCGGGTGCTCGCCGGTGCCAAAGACGCGGGACTGGTAGCCAAAAGCGGGATTATCGTCGGCATGGGTGAGACTTATGCTGAGCTAGAGGCGACCTTGAGGGACTTGGCTGCCGTCGGCGTCGACATAGTTACGATTGGACAGTACCTAAGACCGACACGGCGGCACCTTCCGGTCTCAAAGTGGTATGCACCAAGAGAGTTTGCCCAACTCAAGCTCTATGGCGAGAGTCTTGGCATCCACCACGTTGAATCGTCCCCAAATACCCGATCGTCTTATCATGCCAAGCGTGCGTCCGAGGGCCTAGTTATGCTTAGCTAGGCTTCCAACTGGCGCGGCGATTTCACTTGGACATCATCCGAGCGACGACGTGCATTACTTCGGCGGTCTGCTCCTCTGGCGTTTCGGGCCCTCCGCCGTGTCCCAGTAAACAGTGCCGGACGTGGCCCTCGAGAAGGCTGAGTTCAACCTTGCCGAGCGCGCCCTGGATAGCTGAGATCTGGGTGATGATATCTATGCAGTATCGGTCTCCGTCGACCATCTTTGAGATTCCGCGGATCTGGCCCTCGATCTTGGCGAGGCGCGTAATGAGGGCATCCTTGGATGAGGAGTAGCCCCGCTCTGGGCGATCCATTTTATCGCTAAGGTGCGCTGAAGCTTCTGTCATGACACGCTCCGGAAAAATATGGCCAAGTTGCGTTGCTGTAATCAACATTATACTATAGGGGGGTAGGGTATACATAGGAATGGAGTTTGAAAAATGACTACGAAGGTCTATCGCGTCGATGGCATGACTTGCGCGCATTGTGTTAACGCCGTATCTGAGGAGATCGCGAAGATCGAAGGCATAGATACATTCGATGTAAACCTCGATACCAAGTTGGTGACAGTCGCCGGACCAGACGTCAACGACGAAGAGGTCGTCTTGGCGATCGATGAAGCTGGCTACGAAGCATTGATCGTTTCAACAGAGGGCTAACGTCATGGCCAAAGCGCCACTCGGACAACAAGTTGAAGTATCCTCGCCTCAGAAAAGCGTCAATCATATCGATCTGGGCCTAGCGGGAATGACATGCGCTACCTGCGCCTCCAGGATTGAGAAGAAATTGAACCGGCTACCCGGTGCGTCCGCGACGGTTAATTTCGCGACAGAGAAGGCGTCGGTCAGCTTTGACCCGGATCTACTAAGCGCTGGCGACCTCCTCGAAGCGGTGGCTTCAATTGGTTACGGTGCCCAGGTCATTGACGATGCGGAGCTTTCGGATGCTCCCGAAGCCGCCCCGGGTCCCGTCGCGTTGGATCCGATCAAAAGTTTGCGAGATCGTGTGATCCTCTCTGCGACCCTCTCGCTTCCCGTTCTCGTCCTTTCGATGGTACCTAGCTTCGAATTCCGGAATTGGCAGTGGTTGTCGTTCGCGCTAGCGTCACCGGTTGTTATCTGGGGTGGATTGCCCTTCCACAAGGCGGCTTGGGCAAATATTCGCCATCTTGCGTTTTCCATGGACACCCTGATTTCGATGGGATCGCTCGCCGCTTACGGTTGGTCGGTGTACGCGCTGTTTTTTAGCCGCGCCGGTGACTCGGGATTCAAGATGACATTTTCATTTACGGGCGCCATCGACCATATGCACCCCGATATCTACCTGGAGACCGCCTCGATAGTGGTGGCGGTAATACTGTTTGGCCGCTACCTGGAAGCCAGGGGTAAGCGCCGATCCGGTCGCGCGATATCCGATCTCGCTGCCGGAGGTTCAGGCGCGGTGCTGCTGCTGGAGGCAAATGGATCGACGACCGTAGCGAATGTCAGAACTCTCAAGGTCGGCGATCGCTTCGTAGTTCGGGCCGGGGACAAGATAGGCACAGACGGAGTAGTGGAAGAAGGCACCGCGAACGTGGACCTCGCGCTTTTGACAGGCGAAGCGATACCACGACGCCTCGCTGTCGGCGATGCGGTAGTCGGAGGATCGGTCGATCTAGACGGGAGATTGGTGGTGCGAGCCACCCGCGTCGGGTCCGATACCGCGCTTGCGCAGCTGGCGAAGTTGGTTTCGGAAGCTCAAGCCAAAAAGGCCGCGGTGCAGCACCTTGTAGACAGGATCTCCGGGATCTTCGTGCCAGCGGTGATTTTGATCAGCGTGACAACCCTATTGGTTCGTATCGCGATAGGCGATGGCGCACAGATGGCTTTTACGGCTGCGGTTGCGGTGTTGATCATTGCTTGTCCGTGCGCGATGGGACTAGCAACGCCAATGGCGATTCTGGTAGGTACGGGACGTGCGGCGCAACTCGGCATATTAATCCGCGGGCCCGAAGCTCTGGAGTCTGCGGAGCGGATAGACACCGTAGTTGTCGATAAGACAGGGACACTAACGACGGGAACGATGGAGATCGAGATGGTTTATGTCGCCTCAGGCGTAACCCAAGACGAACTCCTTGGCGCGGCAGCTAGTGCAGAATCTGGGACCC
>JAJYGZ010000171.1 GCA_021790495.1 Actinomycetes bacterium | reverse complement strand
GGTGCCGCAAGGCAAGATCTACCGGGCACCCGAGATGCTTAACGATCCTCACTTCAAGGCGCGCGGGGACATCATCACTCTCCCCCATCGCCTTTTCGGATCGATCATGATGCAAAACGTCGCGCCCAGGCTGAGCGTAACCCCGGGAAGCGTGCGATGGGCCGGACCCGATCTCGGTGAACACACCACCGAGATCCTCTCGGAACTGCTGGGCAAGAGCGCCGAGACTCTAAGCGAACTAAGTGCAAAGGGGGTGATCTAGGGTTGCGCCGCACCTCCCCTTGAGCGACACACCCAGATCAGATATGCACAACTATCTTTTTCCAGACCACTTCGAGGAGATGAGCTAAGCGCGTCGGCTCTTCCCAATTTCTAGACGCAAACTATCGATTCGCCGAAGGCGAAACTGAATCAGGAGGAACAATGTCTTTTCGATTAGGTGTCGACGTGGGTGGCACCTTCACGGACCTACTTCTCATCGACGAACAGAACGGCGCGACCCATCGGGCAAAGGTACCGTCAACTCCGCACGATCCCTCGCTTGCGGTTCTAGCGGGCATCAAAAAGATCTGCGAACGAGCTTCAATATCTCCAGGCGAACTTACCCACATCATGCACGGGACCACGGTGGCCACCAACGCGGTACTTGAGGGCAAGGGCGCCAGTGTCGGGCTAGTCGTCACCAAAGGGTACCGACAGATCTTGCAGGTGGCACGCTCGTTCGTACCGGGTGGACTTGCCGGTTGGATCGTTTGGCCCAAGCCGACCCCGCTCGCACTGCTAGAAAATACCGTCGAAGCCAACGAGCGGATATCCGCCCAAGGCGAAGTGATCGACGAACTCGACGAGGCGGCGATGATTACAGCGCTTGAGTCCCTCAAGAAAAACGGAGTTGCCGCACTGACAATTTCGTTGATCAACTCCTTTACCAACGACGCTCACGAGCGGCGCATCGGCGAATTGGCTCTTGAGGTACTCGGAGATATCCCGATCTCACTCTCGTCCAAGATTCTTCCCGAGATAAAGGAGTACGAGCGCACCCTCACCACGGTTGCCAACTCCTATGTGCGACCAACGGCGGTGCGCTACTTGGGCAACCTGGCGCGAGAGGTGGCGGTCACCTCGCCTGGGGCGCGGCTGCATATCTTGCGTTCCGACGGGGGGTTGATGGGTGTCGAGACCGCGTCAAGCGCACCGGTAAATATGTTGATGAGCGGACCCGCGGGCGGCGTCTCGGGAGCCCTCTGGCTGGCAAAGCAAGCCAACTACAATAACCTCCTCACTCTGGACATGGGTGGCACGTCCACCGACGTCGCCCTGGTGCAGGACGGAAAGCCGCGCATCGGTCACGAAACAACCGTTGGCGATCTCACCATTCGCGCCTCATCGGTCGACGTGCGAACTGTGGGAGCTGGCGGAGGCTCGATCGCGCACGTTCCGCAACTTACCAAAGCTCTACGCGTAGGCCCGCAATCGGCGGGTGCCGAGCCCGGCCCCGCGGCCTATGGCAATGGCGGAACCGAACCGACCGTAACCGATGCGAACGCGGTACTGGGCTACCTCCCGGTCGGACTCCTCGATGGGGAGATGGAGCTTGACTACCAGGGGGCGCGCGACGCCGTGGCCAAGATAGCCGATGCCCTTGATATCGATATCTACCGCGCCGCTTCGGGAATCATCGACATCGTCAATGAGAACATGTTCGGCGCCCTTAGGCTCGTCTCGGTACAACAAGGATACGACCCCCGCGAATTCGCCCTAGTCGCCTTCGGCGGAGCCGGCCCACTGCACGCTAATGCTCTAGGTCGCCTGATGGGTTCCTGGCCGGTTATCGTTCCTCCCTCACCCGGAGTCCTCTGCGCCTATGGAGACGCCACTACCCGACTGCGAGCAGAAGCCTCGCGCACTTACATCCGCAGGTTCTCCGAGACCGGAAATGACGAACTCGTCAAGCTCTTGGGCGAACTCGCCACCGAAGCGCGGGCCGAGCTAAGTGCCGAAGGCGTGTCCGAAGCGTCTCAAGAGGTCTCCTACTCGGTGGATGTCCGCTATCACGGACAGGGATTCGAAGTCGGGGTAGATGTCGATCCGGAAAGCCTGGCCGAGCGCGGCCTCGAGGCGATCCGGCAGGGATTTGAGGCCGAGCACGAACGGCTCTTCACCTTCTCACTTGACAGCGAGTGCGAGCTGGTGCATTTGCGCACTGTGGTGCAAGGGGAGGCTCCCCTGGTCTCAGCTCCGGCGATCCCGAGCGCAGGCGCGGACGCGAGCGCGGCGCGAGTGGCGGAAAAGGAGATCTACGTCGAGGGAGCTATGGCTACCGCGGGAATCTACGACCGCCGCTTGCTTGGCGCCAACAACGTCATCGCCGGGCCCGCGATCGTAACCGAGATGGACTCCACGACTCTGATTCTGCCTGGACACAGCGCCACGGTCGATACCTATGGAAACCTCATCATTACCCCCAACAACTGAATTAAACAGGCTTAAAGGAGTTAGCGAAAATGGCTCGAATAATTGAGAGCAACCCAGGTCCATTTCAACCCGTCGACGTCGACCTGGTTACGGTGGACATCATCGAGAATGCACTGCGCAACGCGCGATACGAGATGGACGCGGTTCTCTTTCGAACCGCGATGAGCCCAGGAATCCGCGAACAACACGACGAATTCCCCTTGATTGCGGACCACCGCGGCCGGATGGTGGTCGGTCAGTTCGGTTCGTTTATCGGCGGCTTTTTGGACAACTATGCCGGCGACATCGAAGAGGGCGACGTCTTTTTAACCTCGGATCCCTACAGCTGCGACGGCGCTATCTCGCATGCCAATGACTGGCTGGTACTGATGCCGGTGTTTCTGGATGGCCGAGTCGTGGGATGGACAGCGATGTTCGGCCACATGACAGATGTCGGGGGCAAGGTCCCGGGCTCGCTGCCGACAGATGCCCACTCGATACACGAAGAAGGCGTTGTCATCCCGCCGGTGAAGATTTACAAAGCTGGCGTGCAAAACGACGAGCTTTTGGAGCTGATCCTAAATCAGGTTCGCATGAAGCAGTGGAACCGTTCGGATCTCAACGCCATTGTAGCCGCGTGTCGCACCGCGGCGCGTCGCGTCGTTGAGCTGTGCCGGCGGTTCGGGACCGATACCTACATCTCGACGCTCGAGGCCCTGCTGGATCGCAACTATCGCGCGATGAGCCAGCTGATCCAAAACACCATCTCGGAGGAGAAGCTGACCTTCACCGACTATATCGATGACGATGGCCTCGGCAATGGACCGTATAAGATCCATTGCACCATGTGGCGCGAGGGCAACAAGGTAGTTCTCGACTTCGCGGGTACCGACCCCCAATCGGCCGGTCCAATCAACTTCTTCATGAACGTGAATATGTTCAAGATGTTCTTTGGCATCTACATGATCATGGTCTTTGATCCCCAGATCCTCTGGAACGACGGCTTCTACCCGCTGGTAGACGTGCGCATCCCGGAGCGCTCGCTGCTGCGGCCGGCCTATCCGGCCGCGCTATCGTGTAGGACTCACGGGCTCGGACGAATCTTTGACGTGCTTGGCGGCCTTCTGGGTCAGCGCCAGCCCGAATTCCTCTGCGCCGCTGGCTTCTCGTCATCGCCGCACCTGATGTATTCGGGAACCGATTCCAAGGGCGAGTGGTTCCAGCTTTACCAGATCGGATTTGGCGGAATACCAGGGCGCCCCTTTGGAGACGGTCCCGATGGCCACTCGCTGTGGCCTTCGTTTACCAATGTGCCCAATGAGTTCCTCGAGGCGTATTTCCCGCTGGTTATCGAGAGCTACGAGACTCTGGTGGACTCCGGCGGCGCCGGATTCTTCCGCGGCGGCAACGGCATCGATATCGCCTATCGATTCCTTGAGCCGGGCACCATCTCGATACACGACGACCGTTGGCTCACCTACCCTTGGGGTGTCAACGGAGGTGAACCTGGATCCCGTAGCACCAAGTACTTGCTGCGCACCGACGGCTCGCGCGAGATCCTCCCTTCCAAGTGCGACAATATCGCCGTCGCGCCCAACGACGTTCTTCACTACGTAACCTGGGGTGGCGGAGGATGGGGCGATGCCCTCACCCGCGATCCGGCCGTTGTGGCCCTAGAGGTCAAGCGAGGGCTGGTCAGCGTAGCCGGAGCGCGTCGCTACGGAGTGGTCGCCAGCGCGTCGGGTGAACTCGACGGCCCCGCAACCGAAGCATTGCGGGCCAGCCTGATCGCCAGCCGCCCTGCGCTCGGAGTGTTCAATCACGGAGGCACCCTGGAGGAACTCAAGGATCGATGCCAGGCCGAAACCGGACTGGAGCCGCCGCGAGATCCAATATTCGCCTAGGCGAGGAGGCGACGACGTCGGATAATCAAGGGGAGGCCATGAGCGAAGAATCAATGCTGCACGTTGACTATGCCAACGCAGGTTTTAGAGGCAGGCTCGGATTTGGCAATCGCGCTGTGCTTTTGGTGATTGACATGGTCAGGGCCTATCTCGAGCCTGGCGCTCCCCTTTTCGCCGACTCTTACCCGGGCGTCGAGTCCTCGACCAGGCTGCTCTTGGATCAAGCCCGGCAACGAGACGTCCCGGTGGTGTTTACCAATGTCAGCTACCATTCCAGCGGGGTCGACGGGGGCTATTTTTGGAAGAAGGTTCCGGGACTGGCAGTCTTGAGGGCCGGGTCACGCCTAGGCGAATTCGGAGACGTGGTCTTCCCCCAACCTTCCGAGCTCGTTGTCACCAAGCAGTACGCCAGCGCATTCTGCGGTACGTCGCTTGCGGCTACCTTGCGCGCGATCGGGTGCGACACTCTGATCGTGACCGGTGTTTCAACCTCGGGATGCGTGAGGGCGACTGCGACCGAGGGCATCTCGTTGGGGTTCATCCCAATCGTGGTAAGAGAGGCTGTGGGCGACCGGGTGCCCTCGATCCAAGAGGCCAACCTTTTCGATCTTGACGCCAAATATGCCGATGTCGTTGGCATTGAGGAAGCGCTCGAATACATCACCAAGCAGCCGATGCGCTAAGGGCGCACAGCCGCCGCCAGCCCGATGCCGGGCAAGGGCCGGTTTGGGTTGCTCCCGCGCCAGATTTGGCGGCGACGAGTCGGACTCCC
>JAJYGZ010000313.1 GCA_021790495.1 Actinomycetes bacterium | reverse complement strand
GAAATCACCGAGAGTAGTTAGGAGTTCATTTTGGGATGAGAACGGCGGCTCTTGTCGAAACAAAAAGAACTCAGCTGGTTCCGATCTCATCACAGGGAGATCGGAACCAGCACCTAGGGCTGCCCGGCGAGCGCAACTAAGCCTGAATCGAGGGTCCGGAGGTGACGTGGTCGAGGGAGCGGAGTTGTCCCTTAACTGGCGTTAAACGGAAGATCAGCCAGCGCGAGGCTCTTTCTGCGCTTTTTGTTGAGGTACATGACGCGATCCGCCTCGGCCAGTAGAGTGTCCACCTGAACTGGCGTCATTCCCGAGGCATATCCGACCGAGGCTGAAACCCCGGCTCTAATAAGCTTGGATTCGAGTCGATGGGAGAACTCCCGCGCTGCTCCGGGCGTCATGCGCGGAGCGAGCATAACGAATTCATCGCCCCCGATTCTGGCAAGGATATCGCCTTGACGAGAGGTGGCCGCGAGGATCTCGCCGAAACGGCGAATGTAGGCGTCTCCGGAGGCGTGACCGGCGGAGTCGTTTATCGCTTTCAAGTTGTCTAGGTCAAAGGCGATCACCGAGCACTGGATGCCAGCTTCGATGTGGCGGAAGGTGGCAAGGGCCCGCTCCCAGCCGAAACGGTTCAAAACCCCGCTGAGGGGATCACGCTCAGCTTCGCTCAGGACTCTGGAGGTTTGCATCTCGCGATACCAAGCGACATGTGAGTCTTCGATGACCTTTCCAAGCAGTGGCGCCACCCCCATCAATGCCGCTCCGATCTGGCTCGAGGCGAAATTCGCGGGACGGGTATCAAAGAGTACCAATTGATGTTCTGGCATCGCCGCCGAATCAGGTATAACAGAGAGAGCCGAGAGAACTCGGATGGGTCCGACAAGAAACTGGCGCGATACCTCAAGCCAGACCGGGGTGGTGCTGTCGGCGAGATAGATCAGAGAAGGCAATATATCAGCTGACTTAAAGGGGCTTCGCGGGGCGGACCGATTCTCGGTCCCAGCGGTTTTGGGGCTTCTAAGCGTGGCGCTGACCTGATCACCCGCTCGAAAGCCGAACGGCCGTCCAAAGCAAAATATGATGCGCCCGGAGACCTTGGCCTTGGAATAGATGGCCCGTTCTAAGAGGAAGGCACCGTCAAGCTCGAAGTAGTCGAGCAATAATTGAACCGATGACGTGATCGCTCCGAAGGCGCGGCCAAGAGGGTGATTTGTTTCCAGAACGTCTGGACTGCTCATATTGTTTTCTGCGCTTTTGACAGCCAACTTGTAATTACCACTATGTAGTTATTCGGAAGATACCACGAAATACTTTCATAAATTCTTCAAGAATTAGGAAAATATTCCGTGTTGCCCAGGAGTAACCGATTGCTGCGCCCACCGAACTTCTTGGCGCCTTGCTACATTATGACCGGGATATGTCCGACGGCGGTAGTACTTAGCAAGTTTCTAGCGCAATTCGAGAACTCGGATCGTGGCCAGCCCTTAAATTTGCCGCGGTTCTGATAGCGGTTGGAGATGTTAGAGATTTGGATCGCCTGAAGGACCTCGGGACGCGCATCGCTAAGGTTCTCAAAGTCAAGTTTTTACCGGGATGGGTCATGAATTCCAATCTTGCAATCAGCTTCGAGCACGTCTCGGTAACCGTTTCTGGCAAGTATCTCCTCGAGGATGTTTCGCTCGAAGTCCCAAAAGGCGCACGCTTGATACTGATAGGAAAGAACGGGGCCGGTAAAACCACACTCTTTAGCCTGCTCTCGGGCGCCTCAAGGCCGAGTGCAGGCCGGGCGTGCCTGCTGGGGGAAGAGTTGGGCCATTGCGACATGAGAATGCTGCGCCAGCGGATCGGGATTGGGGGGAGTGCGACGCTGGAAAAACTCAATCAAGACATGACGCTCGCCGAGGCGGTGCAAAGCGGAGTCGGACAGGTTCTATCGCAATGGTGGATCAAGCCAAGCGCTGGCGATAGAGTCAGGGCGATGCAGTTGTTGGACTTGGCGGGGCTCGCTTCACGAGCGTCGCGGCGCCTTCACACGCTGTCCATGGGCGAGCGCCAGCAGGTCGGAATTGCCCGGGCGCTGATTACCGACCCCGAGATACTCCTGCTCGATGAGCCGACGGCGGGATTGGATCTAGGAGCTCGCGAGGAATTTATCGGTCGGCTCGCTCGTTTGTGTTCAGATAAGCCCGCTATGACAGTAGCGATGGTCACCCACCACGTCGAGGAGATTCCGCCGTCCTTCAACTTCATCGTTGCAATCAAGGACGGGAAGCTAGCCGGATCCGGAGAGATAGAGGAGAAACTAACCTCGAGGATGTTGAGCGACCTATTTGACGTTGAGGTGTCTCTCAGCCGCTTGGGACGCCGCTATGTGGCGTTCGCCGCGAGTTAGTTCGGGGGAGCGTCGCTATATGCATCGGGTGGACGCGCCGAGAAGGGTGCAGCAATCAAGATCTCAGGAGAGAGAGGCAATTTATGGAGTATCGCCGATTAGGACAGAGCGGTATAAAAGTTTCGGCTCTTTCGCTGGGCTCCTGGGTGACATTCGGGGGCCAGGTCGACGAAGACTCGGCAATCGCGATCATGCGCGGCGCCTATAACGCTGGGGTGAACTTTTTTGACAACGCAGAGGTGTACGCGGCGGGATTGTCAGAGGAACTGATGGGAGCCGCGCTTCGGAAGTTGTCGTGGCCCAGACACTCCTTCCTGGTTTCGACAAAGTTTTTCTGGGGCATCCACCCGGGCGTCAATACTCAGAATACGCTCAATCGCAAGTACCTGCTTGAGGCGATTGACGAATCTCTCGATCGATTGGGCCTGCGATATGTCGACATTGTCTATTGTCACCGGAGCGATCCCGAGACCCCAATCGAAGAGACCGTTCGCGCGATGAGCGACATGATTTCCCGGCATAAGGCGCTTTATTGGGGAGTCTCGGAGTGGTCTGCCGCCGAGATTCGCCAGGCATATCTCGTTGCCGATCGACACCATCTTCATCCGCCCGTTACCGAACAGCCTCAGTACAACTTGCTGCATCGTCATCGCGTCGAGGTGGAGTATCGGGACTTGTACGCCGATTTTGGAATCGGTCTCACTACCTGGTCGCCGTTATCATCGGGAGTGCTAAGCGGCAAGTATGCCAACGGGATACCTGAAGGATCCCGTGCTTCGCTTCCGGGATACGGATGGGTAGCCGACGTGCTCCGCGATGCGCAGAAGGCGCACGTTGTTACTCGACTGTCCGAGATGGCGGGCGAACTTGGATGCACTACTTCGCAGCTGGCAATCGCGTTTTGTCTTTCCAACCCGCACGTATCGACGGTGATCACCGGTGCGACGTCGCTCGATCAACTAAACGAGAATCTCGGCGCCATCGAAGTATTCAAGGGACTTTCGCGGACCAAGATCGCAGAGCTCGGCGCTCTTTCCGACGCTCTAAGTGCCCAATAGCCGAAAAAAGCCCGACTCGATGCGCGCCTGCGGGCCCAGAGCCGATTCTAGCGCCCGAGTTGAGTGATAGAGAGAAGGTCGAAGGCAACCTTGGCCGGGAATGACTCCATGAGCGAGGTCGACGCGGGCCGCCAGGGAGATTCTTGCCGGGTGCCCTTGTATTTTTGAGCGCGATGGTGGGGCACTCTTTAGAGCAATCGGTTAGCTCTTTGTCTTTGGGTACCCGGTTCGAAATTGCCCTGGCTCGTGGTGCGAAGATTGTCGCGCCGCTCGGTGAGGGCCACAAGGGTATTCAGGGCCGGAGATCCTTGAGCTGGGTGACCTAAGCCACCCGCATGGCGCGTCGGCCGGCCGAAAACGATGATGCGGCGACAATGGCGGTGAAGGCGAGGGTGAGGTCTCCTGCCGCCAAAGGAAGGACCACGATGGTGGGAATTAATCCTCCGAATACCCAGGCGATTTGGAACCTTGTCTCAAAGCGGGAGAACGCGCGACCCTGGAATTCGGGCTCAATGTTGTACTGGACGAGTGAGTCAAATGCCAATTTGCCAGAAGATGCCACAAACCCGATCGTCGCCGCCAGAGCGATTTCGATGCCGCGGCCTCCCACCGCGGCTCCGACGACTCCCAGGGCGGCTTCAAGAACAAGGGCATAGACAAGGAGAGTCTCCTCGATGAGCCATCGCCGGATCTTGGGAGTCAATGCGGTCGCAAGTGCTGAACCGATCGCCGAGGCGGCCAGAACCAGTCCGAAGTAATAGGTCGGGGCGTGGCCTCTGCGCAAGTTGAAGGCGATGAAGAAGGTGAAAAAGCCGACCGATCCGCGCAGGACCGACATCGCCGCGGCTGCGAGGAGAACAGATTGTGGCGAGCGCTGGGCTGGAATCTCTTCGGGCTGCTCGAGAGGTTTTTGGTTCGATAGCGGGTCGGGCGGTTTGGGGGAACGCTTGGTTTTAAGGTGGCGAAGCTGCGTCGCGCCGAGCGCGAATATGACTATGGCGATTCGCAACACCCAGGGTGCGCCGAGGTGGGGAGTCTTCAAAATGACAGCCCCCACGACGCCGCCGCCAAAGCCGGCTACCGCGCCGAGTAGCGATATTTCGGAATTCACCCCCACCAAGGCGGGGTTCATCGACGACCTCGGCTTTGATCTCCTTGACATCCACCGCGAGGTGGGACGGGCGCGAGCTGCGTCGACGAGTTCGGGAACTATGGCAGCTTTTGCGACCAAGTAGGTCTTGGAAGCGATGAGTACGACAAATGCCTCGGGGAAGAGCAGCAGGCTCTTGAGGTCAAATGACATCGCGAACATCAGGACGCTTCGGACCAGAAAGGACCCCGCCATAATGGCCTTCCGAGCATTGCGGTTTCGGTCGAGAATTGGGCCTAAGAACGGTGCCACTATTCCAAATGGCGCGACCGTAAGCAGCAGATAGAGCGTAATCTTGGATCGCGCGGCGGTAGGGCTTATCGAAAAGAAGAGCGACCCGGCCAGCGCGACGGTGGTGAAGATGTCGCCAAACGTCGACAGCGCGTGGATACGCCGGATCGGTCCGAGGCGGGAACCCACATCGAAGTATCGCGAAGTCCAAGCTGCGGTTTTTCTGGGGATCTTGCCCAAGCTCGAAAGTTGCGGCACTCTCAAGATGCTAACCAGTTCCCAGGCGAGAGCGCTATTGACATGAGAT
>JAJYGZ010000187.1 GCA_021790495.1 Actinomycetes bacterium | reverse complement strand
AGACCGTCGTCCTGAAGGGTGAAAACCGAAGGGCAAATCTCTTCGCACAATCCATCTCCGGTGCAAAGATCCTGGTCAATCCAGACTTTCATTTATTAATCCTTTTAGTGATTTCGAACAATTGCCAGCGATCGGGCAAGTTGCGAGCGGTATTTTTCATTGCTTTTTTACTTAAGCGTTAAATTTAGGGGCCGTCGGGCTTTATGGGGGCATCTTTGTTAGTTTCGAGCCGTGGGTTGGACGTCGATATGGGGCGCCGAAGCGTACATGGGTTGGCGCCCGGGCGGTGTAGCGTAAAGTTTGGGAGGTGGTCTCAACGACTAGCAACGACGAATTGGGTTTCGAGTCAATTGGTCACCGTGGCGCTTCGCAAGCATCGCTGGCCCAGTTGCAGGATGAAATTGCTGAGCTTCGGCAGCGGCTCCACGACGCCCCGCTGCGCGTGCGCGCTCTCGAAGAGAAACTTTTGGAAGTAAGCGGTCAGCTTGCTCAAGCGATCTCCAGAAACGAGAAGCTTACCGTCACGCTTCAGCAGGCGCGTGAGCACATCGCCACGCTCCGCGAGGAGGTCGAAAAACTTACCCAGCCCCCGAACGCCTACGGGATTTATATCGCCACCAACGACGACGGAACCGCCGATGTAATTAGTTCCGGGCGCAAGATGCGCGTCTCTCTTCACCCCGACCTTGCCGAAGAAGTGCTGGTCACCGGCCAAGAGGTTGCCCTCAATGAGTCTTTCGCCGTGATCTTGGCACGTTCGCCGGAAAAGATCGGAGAGGTCGTAACTGTCAAGGACGTCTTAGAGGACAACCGGGTGCTGATTAGCGGACGAGCTGATGAGGAGCGCGTCGTTGAGGTAGGTGGTCTGGCTAGGTCAGAAAAACTTCGACCGGGCGACTCTGTCCTGCTCGACATTAGGACCAACTTGGTTCTTGAGAAACTGCCGCGTCCCGAGGTGGAAGAGCTGGTTCTCGAAGAAGTCCCCGATGTGTCCTACGAGGATGTCGGTGGCCTCGATGCCCAAATCGAGGAGATTACAGATGCGGTGGAGCTTCCGTTTTTGCATCGCGCGCTCTTTGCCGAGTATCGCCTACCTGCGCCCAAAGGAATACTCCTCTATGGCCCTCCGGGCTGCGGCAAGACCTTGATTGCCAAGGCGGTCGCGAGTTCCTTGGCCAAGAAAGTCGCCGCGCTTAACAACGATTCCAAAGGCCGCAGCTACTTCATGAACATCAAGGGGCCGGAACTTCTCAACAAGTACGTCGGGGAGACCGAGCGCCAGATCCGGCTTATCTTTCAGCGCGCACGAGAGAAGTCCGAAGAGGGCGTTCCCGTCATTGTGTTCTTCGACGAGATGGACTCTTTGTTTCGCACCCGCGGAACCGGAATCAGCTCCGATATGGAATCCACCATCGTTCCCCAGCTTCTCGCGGAGATCGATGGCGTCGAGACCCTTCGCAATGTCATCGTCATTGGAGCCTCTAACCGCGAAGACTTGATCGACCCGGCCATTCTTCGTCCAGGGCGTCTTGATGTCAAAATCAAGATCGAGCGGCCCAACGAATCGGCGGCTTCCCAGATCTTTTCGCGCTACCTCACCTCGGACCTTCCTCTTGATCCCAAGGAAGTGGATCTCCTTGGCGGTGGAGACCGTGACAAGGCGGTGCGCGTAATGATTGAAAGAACCGTCGAGGAGATGTATCGAACCGACGAGGAGAACAAGTTCCTCGAAGTCACCTACCAAAACGGCGACAAGGAGATCTTGTTTTACAAGGACTTTTCATCGGGTGCCATGATCGAAAATATTGTGAGAAGGGCGAAGAAACTCGCCATCAAGCGTGCCATAGCCTCTGAAGAGGGCGGGATTCGGACCGATGACTTGATTCGATCAATCGCCAAGGAGTACAAGGAGCACGAGGATCTGCCCAACACCACCAATCCTGACGACTGGGCAAAGATTTCGGGCAAGAAGGGCGAGCGCATCGTATACGTACGCACTCTCATGTCCGAGGGCAAGGAGACTACGGGAGGCCGCGCGATTGAAAAGGTTGGAACCGGACAGTATCTCTAAAGTGAACGATATTGCTCGAAGCGAGCTTGCTGGTTCCGTGTAAGGGGAGTAATGGCGATAACCAAGGTATGTGGAATAGAGACTGAGTATGGGATTCAGACCCTCGGCGTGGCGGACCCCAATCCCATTACCGCCTCGTCTTTATTGGTCAACGCCTATCTTTCGCTGGTCTCCAAGCGGGTTGGTTGGGACTTTGACGATGAGTCTCCCATGACCGATGCGCGAGGTTACTCGCGCGACTATTCACTCGCTCCCGAGATCGAGACCCATCTCATCAACACCGTTCTCACCAACGGGGCACGATATTACGTCGACCATGCCCATCCGGAGTATTCTTCCCCGGAATGCTTTACGCCACGCGAGGCATTGCTATATGACAGGGCTGGCGAGGAGGTACTACGGCGCTCGATGGAGGGCGCTGCGAACGTTCTCGGACCGGGCCAATCGATCGTGGTCTACAAGAACAACTCTGATCGCAAAGGCAACTCTTACGGTTGTCACGAGAACTACCTAATGGATCGGCTGGTACCTTTTGCCAAGATCGTGACTCAGGTCACTCCATTTTTCGTAACGCGGCAAATCTTTGCCGGGGCAGGCAAGGTCGGGACGGAGATGTCCTATGTGCAAAAGGACCAGGTTCCTTTCCAGCTTTCACAGCGCGCCGACTTCTTTGAGGAGGAAGTCGGCCTAGAGACGACCTTGAAGCGGCCGATTGTCAACACGCGCGACGAGCCGCACGCCGATGCAACACGATATCGAAGGCTTCATGTCATCCTTGGCGACGCCAATATGTCCGAGGTGTCCACGCTGCTAAAAGTCGGAGTGACGGCCATTGTTCTTTCGATGATCGAGGATGGATATCTCGACCACCTGGATTTCGCCCTCGAGACGGCAGTTCCGGCTCTTCGCGCAGTGAGCTATGACTTGTCGATGCGCAGAACGATCGAACTCGCTAACGGCAAGCGGATTACCGCCCTTGAAATGCAGAGCCTCTACCTTGAAGCGGCAAAGGAGTACGCTCAGGCTGGCGGGCTCGTGTCATTGGGCGACGAGGCCGAAGCCAAGGAGATCCTGCGGTTGTGGGAAGAAGTCCTCGCGACGTTGGAGATCGACCCGATGCGCCTTTCCGACAAGCTGGATTGGGTGGCTAAGTACCGCCTCTTATTGGGATATCGTGAACGGCATGGCCTGGATTGGGATGATCCTAAGCTTGCCGCGATAGATTTGCAATATCACGACATAAGAAGAAGTAAATCGTTGTTTCATAAATTAGATGTCGAGCGTATAGTGGCAGATGACGAGGTTGGCATCGCAGTGTCGGAGCCTCCGAGGCGTACAAGGGCATATTTTCGGGGCAAGTGCCTTGCGAAGTATGGACCCAACGTAGCAGCGGCAAACTGGGATTCCATGATTTTCGACCTCGGCGAAGATCCTTTGAGGCGAGTTCCGATGATGGATCCCCTAAGAGGAACGGCCGATCATGTCGATGAGTTGATTAAAGGCTGTGCCACGGCAGCAGAGCTGCTTAAGGGGCTCGGATCCTAGAACGGGAGTTTTAAATGGCTGAGCGAGAGATGGTTAGAAAGACCTCCCCGAGTAGAACTCGGGAGGCGGAGGTGGAAGAGGCGGCGTCCCCCGACACTGACAAGTCCGAAAAGCTCAAGGCCGAGCTTGACGACTTGCTTGACGAAATTGACGAGGTCCTTGAAGACAACGCCGAGGAGTTCGTTAGAAATTACGTGCAAAAGGGCGGCCAGTAGTCGTTTTATGGCCAAATCGGGTTCCGGGCAAGATGCCGGGGCTCGATGCCTATGGTACCTCGCTGTCCGGGAGCTTGTGTCGCTGGGCGGTCGCCTCTTCTTTTATTTTTAATTGACGCCTGTGCGCGCGATGGCGGATCCTTCTTTTTCACCTCGAGGTCGATTGGGCCAACAAAGCACGATTTCGTCGGAAATATCTATGCTGCTAAGTATCCAAATCATGGTGCGAGTCGCCCAAAGACGTACCAACAGGAGATGCGCGAAGTGAACTTACCCATTTTCAAACCGACCGATGATCCCGGCCCGAGCTTTCTGGCGACGCTGATCAAGAGTGGGATCCCGCCGTTCGCGAACACGGGTCAATCGAATTCATCCAATTCACGAGAGATGATCTCCGTGCCTCATGGCACCACGATCATTGCCTTCAAGTTCGAAGGCGGAGTGATCATGGCCGGGGACCGCAGGGCGACCGAAGGCAACTTCATCGCTCATCGTCGGATTGAGAAGGTGTTCGCCGCGGATCGATATTCTGGAGTCGCTATTGCCGGAGCCGCTGGACCGGCAGTGGAAATGGTTCGACTCTTTCAGACTCAGCTCGAGCACTACGAGAAGGTTGAGGGTGTGGTCCTCTCGCTAGAGGGCAAGGCAAACCAACTCTCCCAGATGATTCGCGCTAATTTGCCGATGGCGATGCAAGGGCTCGCGGTTGTTCCGCTCTTCGCGGGCTGGGATTTGATCAGAATGGTGGGCCGTATCTTTACCTATGACATCACCGGAGGTCGCTACGAAGAAGTGGCGTTTCATACCACGGGATCGGGCGGTCGCGATGCCAAAGGAACTGTCAAAGCGGGAATCAAGGACGTGCCACTTTCGCGCGAAGCTGGGTTGGAACTAGCCATTTCGGCCCTCACCGAGGCCGCCGACGAGGATTCGGCTACCGGCGGGCCCGATCTTGGCCGCGGTATCTATCCGGTTGTGGCGACGATTACCGAGCGGGGTTTTGAGGCGGTCGCCGAGGAAGAGATCGCTGCCATCACCCGGGTAGTGTTCGAAGCTAGAAGTGGGATTGGAGGTGGTCAGTGATGAGCATGCCCTACTATGTAGCGCCCGAACAGGTAATGAAAGATCGCGCCGACTACGCGCGCAAGGGCATATCCAGAGGCCGGAGCCTCATCGGGTGCATCTTTGACCAAGGGGTCCTGCTGTGTGCCGAGAATCCTTCCAAGTCTTTGCACAAGATCTCGGAGATTTACGACCGGATCGCCTTTGCCGGGGTTGGAAAGTACAACGAATTCGATCAGCTCCGAGTCGCCGGTATTCGACATGCCGATA
>JAJYGZ010000302.1 GCA_021790495.1 Actinomycetes bacterium | reverse complement strand
TCTTTAGCTCATCGCTCACGAAGATCGGCGCCTGGCTCCGGATTGCAAGGGCGACCGCGTCGGATGGCCGGGCGGAAATGACGACGTGACCCTGGGATCCGCCCAGATGGATATCGGCGTAGTAGGTCGATTCCACCAAATCGACTACCACTACTCTCTCGATGTGGCTGCCGAGCTTCCCGATCAAATTGAGCGTCAAGTCATGCGTTAGAGGACGCGGAGCTTCATAGCCGCGTTGAGCCATTGCTATCGACGTGGCTTCTGGTGCGCCAATAAAAATTGGCAGGCTGCGATGGGGCTCAGCAAGCTCGCGCAAAAGTATCAGCGGTGTGTTCGATCGGAGATCCACGCGTACTGAGGATAACTCGACTTCTACCATGGGGCCAGCTTAGTAAGAGTTGCTACCCGACCACGGGTCAACCTGCAAGAGTTTTACCACCAAAATATTACGGTGAGGACACGGTCCTATTCAATAAATAGTTCCTCGAGAAGGATAGCCAGCAAGGTGGCATGAAACTTTTGAGTTTGTTCCTCGAGAGCCGTGGCAAGCTCGCGCGCCTTGCGTTTGCTGCGAGGTCCGCCAGCCCCTAGCTGAGTCACGACGAGTTGCTCGATTAGGCCGAATTCCTTTTCAACCGAGACCCTCAGAGACTTTAGGTGCCGCGGGGAGAGTCCGATGGAGCCCAAGGATCGGGCAACCCGGACCAATTCAAGGTAACGACTCTCGTAGACGACTTCGCCTAGGTGCTTGGAGCTTTTGATAATACCGTACTGCTCGAGTTCGCCAAGCAAACTTGGACTGATGCCCGCCTCGCGCGCAAAGTCTTTGGTGCTCCGCGTTCCCTCGGGAGTCTCGGATTTCTCCAATGCGCTCGCCGCCTCGGTTCCGATACCCTCGCTCCGGCGACGAATGGTGCCAGAAGGCGCCTTGTGGACACCATTAGGCTCTGAGCTCTCCGAGACGGCGGCCTTCGAAACCGGTTCGAGCGTCTTGGAACGAGGCGTAACCCAGTGTTTGCCAGCTTCAGCAAATGAAGCCGACTCGCTGGCTACGAGCATGTTTAGGGCATCATTTGCCACGCTCGAATCTCGGAGCGGCGCATCGCTGTCTTTGGTATCAGAATCGGTGGCAGTCTCGGTCGGTAAAGCGCCTTCAGTTGGGTCCAGCTCAGTGCGAGGCCCGTCATCGATTAAATCAACGCTCGCTACCTCGGAATTTGCCACACTTTCCTCAGAGCGGTTCGAGGCGGTTTCGCCAGTTTGTGTGCTGGCTCGAGCCGACTTAGACTCATCTCTCGCATCGGAGTCCTCTGGATCCATCGCAGATTCCTGCTGGACGATTCGCAGCAATACGGTATCAGTACGCTGGCTTTGGGTTGTAAGTCCGGTGGTGGATTCCGAGAGATCTTCGTGCTCTTGGAGTGCGGTATCTTCGCCATCGATCCCGAGTCGAGGCTGGTCGGGCCGAGACCGATGGTCCGCGCGCGACCTCTTGGGCGCACGCTTGCTTTCTTCCTTGGCGCCGAATTGCTCGCGGATCACTTTTAGGGGTAGATACTGATCACGCTGCATCTTCAAGATGGCAACGAGACGATCGATGTCCTCGGGTTGGAACCGGCGGAATCCCGACGCAGTGCGCTCGGGCGCAATTAGGCCTTTTGCCTCAAGAAATCGAATCTTTGAAATGGATATGTCAGGGAATTCGGCTTGAAGCAAGCCGAGCGCTTCTCCGATTGACAAAGCGGTGTCCCGTTCAGCCGCCTCCATATTTACTCCTTCGGAACGATGATAAATAAGAGTCGATACTTGCCGATCTGTACCTCGTCACCGTTCTTGAGCACGGCGAAATCGGTACGCGAGTGGTGCACGTAGGTGCCGTTCAATGACCCGACATCAGCAATTGAGAACTCTCCGCCAGCCATCACTAGTTCCGCGTGCCGCCTTGAAACTGTTACATCGTCTAAGAAAATATCACTTTCGGGGTGACGGCCAATGCTCGTTTTGTCCTTTTCCAAAACAAAAGATGTTCCGGAACTTGGACCCGTCTTTACGATCAGCATTCCGCTCCCAGGGCGCGCGGAGGAGATCAGTTCCCTAAGAAGGTCCTCGCCAAGTTCAAAGCCGATATCGATCGGCGTCAGCGTGTCGGTCGCGTCGTCGCGCGCAAGCAGAGGTAGTCCGCATGAAGAGCAGAAGTTTGAACCGGCTTGGTTTGCATGACCACAATTGCGACAAATTATCAACGTGGCCATCCCCCGGGACTCCATTTTGGAGACTTAATCCTAGCGATCCAGCTTAGTCCGCCGTCGCTATTGGCGCACTATCAAGTTAAACTTGACGTTTAGTCTTCGATCAGCGCGCCATAGTCCGTCGGCGACAAAAGATCGAGCGAGGAAAAGTCGCCCGAGAATTCGATGGTCGCGATCCAGCCGGCATCGTAAGGTGACGAGTTGACCAATTCGGGTTCGGTTTCAAGGGCATGGTTGACCTCGACGACTTTGCCCGAGGCTGGAGAGTAAATGTCTGAAACCGATTTAGTGGATTCGACCTCGGCAAAGGAATTTCCGGCGACCACCTGGGCACCGATCTCGGGGAGCTTCACAAAGACCACGTCCCCTAAGGCATCTTGGGCATAGTCGGTGATCCCAATCTTGAGCACGCCACCTGCTGGCTGAACCCATTCATGATCCTTGGAATAACTTCGGTCGGTAGGAATCGTCATGCTTGACAAACTAGCTTTCCGAATTAGCGACATGTGCCACAAAATGCCATCTGCGCGAAATTATTCATCCAAAGCCGCGCCTCTTGGCGATGAGGCATAGCGGGCCGCGGATCTGATTCTCAACTGTGGCGCCTCGCGTCCCCGCGCCACCCTTGAGTTCGGTCATTTACGTCTTCGTCACCCGGGCTCGCGTGGTCGTGGGCGTCGGTGCACCCTCTATCCGACGACGTAATGTCACACAATC
Organism: Actinomycetes bacterium; assembly: GCA_021790495.1. GTDB lineage: Bacteria > Actinomycetota > Acidimicrobiia > Acidimicrobiales > Acidimicrobiaceae > Acidithrix. Next base: position 2,206 of record JAJYGZ010000302.1, on the reverse strand, counting down.
ACGGCACAGATGCGTGCGGCCCAAGACCGAAATAGTTTTCGGCATATCAGAGAAATCCCCCGGCTATCTACCTAACTGCGCACGACAATTTATCCAAACCCCAAAGCGAAATTTCGAATGTGCTGGGTTCAAGTCGCGTAAGTTCACCTGCGTTGTTACAGGCCTGTAATTATTCTTCTAAAGTCTGGCGAATCACCGCCGACAATTTTTGGCGTGCAGATTGCCGCACCGCTCTATTGAGTTGTTTGGGATAGGCCGCCGCCAATTCCGGTCAATAGAGGTCGAATGTTAGGAGCTTATTGTGAAGATCTCTCGTCCAATTTTAGCCACTCTTGGCTTTGGTCTACTTGGGTCCGGAGCCCTGGCGTCCACCGTTGTCGCTTCCTCGCTAGGAGGGTTTAGCGCGACGGTATCCAACCCCTCGAGTTCGAGTGGTTCGGGTACCCTTCTGCTCCAAGAAGGAGTTGGCGCTAGAAGTTGCATTTCGACTGGAACCGGAACGTCGGCATCGTCATCGATCTCGTCTAACGCCAATACCAACTGTCCTCTCAACTTGTTCTCGAGTAACAATCTGGAACCGGGAGCGGCGGCGACATCGGCGACGGTGACTTTGAATAACCCTGGCTCACTCACTGCCAGCTCACTAAGTCTTACCCCGGGATCATGCACCGCCGGTGACAATTCGTCGCCCGGTGGTATTTCGAACAGCTACTTTGGAACCGACACCGCTGGCTTTTGTGGCAAGATCGATGTGAGCATCGAAAACGACAGCGGCTCGACGCCCTCCTGTGTCTTTCCGGTTGCGTCTCCGGGTGTAGCCTGCGTGGCGCCTAGCTCGGCTGGAACTCTCGCCAATTTGACGAGTCTTACCCTGCCTGGTTTGGCGGCAGGAGCGAGTGCGTCTTATAAGATAAGCGTTGCACTCGACTCTGCGGCGACGAATGCCGACCAGGGTTTAGCGGCAACAATGCCGTTGACCTGGACGCTTAATCAATAACGCCGATGGGCTCCGCTAAAGGGAAAGGGTGGAGTCTGGCAGCTGCCATGGGCAGCCTCGTCTTGGGCGTTTCGGCCTTTATCCCAGCATCATTCGGATCATTTAGCGCAACTGCGGCTGGTGCTTCGTCGGGAGGTTCGGGCACGCTGGGTGAGACGCTCGACTCAAGTTGCTCGGCAAATGACATCACCGGAGCCACAACCACCTGTGCGTCAAGCCTAAATTTATTGGCGCAACCCGGCTACGCCAGCAACGTGTCGATAGCGAATACGGGCAGTGTAGGTGAACCGGTCACGATAGCCACCTCAAGTTGCGGCGTCGCGAGTTTGATCAATTTAGGTTCAAACGGTGGCCCAACCTTGGCTCACGGTGGCTTTTCCCTTGCGAGTTACCATATGCCCCAAGGGCCACTTGGAGGAGTTGCCATCTCGTTTGGCGGCAAGTCGCAGTTCGCCTCCTTGGATGGAAGCGCTGCTTCGGGATCTGACCCATTGACGCTTCTCGCTTGGTTCGAAGTAGCTCCGACGCAGGGCGGCGCGATTCTCTCCTTTGGAAATTCACCCACGCCGACCTTGGCGACAGCAACCAACGACGTCCTTTGGATCGACCCGAGCGGGTACATGGTCGCGGGCGTTGACCAGGGGTCGATCGCGGAGGTCAAAAGCAAAAGTGCCGTTAACGACGGGGTTTGGCATCTCGCGTCGCTAACGGTTGCCTCCCGCAAGACGGCCCTTTACATCGACGGAAGGTTGCAGCAGGAAGTATCTACCCCTGCGGCAGCAACGGCCCAACTGGGCTGGTGGGCGCTCGGGGCAGGAAATATGACCGGATGGCCGGATTCACCAGCGACGGCGTCGGGGGTCTCGTATCTGAACGGTTCGCTTGCCGGGCTGGCAGTTTTACCAGTAGCTCTAACGCCAAGCGAAATCGACCACCTAAGTCGATCAGTGGACATTTCGAGTTATGACGGCACTTTGTCGTCTTATGGGCCCCAAGATCTATGGCCCCTTCAGGATCAAGGTCCGACCGTGATTTCGCAACTCTCCGGCCAGACCTCGGTGTGCGACTCCTTGCAAGTTAGCGCCTTCAATCAATCTACCCAGTCCTGTATCTATCCAGCCTTAGGAAGTGGGATACCATGCCCAAGCGCACTGACGGGGCTCACTTTGGCGAAAATGAATATCGCGACTCTGGTGGAGCCCCAGACTG
>JAJYGZ010000247.1:1906-5179 GCA_021790495.1 Actinomycetes bacterium | reverse complement strand
GCCGCGCCGCTCTCGATGTCGTGGTCGAGGCGGTCGCGCCGGGCGACGCCGAGGTGACGGTGCTTTTGCCGCGACGGATCTATCCAGGATTTTTCCAGCGCATCCTGCACGACCGGACTGCCGACACCATCGCCAAGGTGCTTTCGCAGCTGCCCCACGTGAATGCCACCATTATTCCGTTCGAAGTCAGCCTCTCGGGAACCGACAAGATCCAGGTGATGCCAGCTTCGAAGGCTTCCGATGAGCAGGAAAAGACGCGAAGTTCGTCAGCGAGTTCTGAGGAGTCGATGCCGAATGTTCCAGGCTCGATACCGATTGGCCAAGTTGCATTTCGGCGCCCCGCCAAGGTGGTTGGACGAATAAAGTCGGTTCGGCTCCAGCCCCTAGACAGCATTCCCTCCTTGGCAATTCGCCTTGAGGATGCCAGCGGCGCGCTATTGCTGGTATTTCCCGGAAAGCGTCAAGTCCCCGGATTCATTACCGGCCGCAAGCTGGTCGCTGAAGGTACCGTGGGTGAGTTGGATGGCCACATAGCCATCATGAACCCGACCTATGAATTTCTTGCCTCTGAGTCCGACGAGGATTGACAGGCCTCGTCGGGGAATGCTCGGCGGTGGCGCGTCGGAGGCTATTTTTTCGAAAATGGGGTCTCTTGGGGTCAGCGCTCGTATGGTATTAGGTCGAAGGGTGCCAAGAGCAGTCTCGATGAGAAGTTAGGTTCAAGCGATTTATGGCAAAACCATTAGTGATAGTCGAGTCCCCGGCCAAGGCCAAAACCATTTCCAAGTTCCTCGGACCCGGTTACCTGGTGGAATCGTCAATCGGTCACATACGCGATCTGCCTAAAAGCGCGTCGGAGATTCCCGCAGCTTATAAGAAGCATGCCTGGGCCCGCCTGGGAGTCGACGTCGATCACGGATTTAAGCCGATCTACGTGATCAGCGAGAAAAAGCGTCAGCATATCAAGCGTCTCAAGGAGCTTCTCGCCCAAGCGAGCGAACTCTATCTGGCAACAGATGAGGACCGGGAAGGCGAATCCATAGCGTGGCACCTGGTCGAAGTGCTGGCTCCCAAGGTACCGGTGCAGCGGATGGTCTTTCACGAGATCACCCAGAGCGCGATCAACGAGGCGATCTCTCACACTCGCCAGATCGACCAGGGCCTGGTGAACGCCCAGGAAGCAAGAAGAATTCTGGATCGCCTCTACGGGTACGAGGTCTCCCCGGTGCTGTGGAAGAAGGTCAAGCCAGCGCTTTCTGCCGGGCGCGTTCAGAGCGTCGCGACTCGAATTATCGTTTCGCGCGAGCGCGAAAGGATGAGTTTTTCGGCCGCAGGCTACTTCTCGGTGCACGCCACCGCTTCCAAATCATCGTCAAACTTTGAGGCCACCCTGGTCGCTCTCGATGGTGCCAGGGTGGCCACCGGGCGTGATTTTGGACCCGACGGCCACCTGGATCCAGAGAAGAGGCGCCGTGGCGAGATTATCGTCTTGGACCAAGCATCGGCGGCTGCCGTCGCCAATGCGATTGGCATGGGGTCGCTCACGGTGGAGGCCGTTGAGACCAAGCCTTACCGGCGCTCGCCATCCCCGCCATTTCGCACCTCAACGCTTCAGCAAGAGGCGGGACGCAAGCTGCGGTTCTCCTCGAAGCGAACCATGGCGGCCGCGCAGCGGCTGTACGAGGGCGGGCATATTACCTATATGCGTACCGACTCCACCTATCTTGCCGACGGCGCTTTGACCCAGGCCCGCTCGATGATTTTGGAGCGCTTCGGGAAGGAGTTCGTCCCGAAGTCTCCACGCAACTTCAAGAACTCGGTGAAGAACGCCCAGGAGGCGCATGAGGCGATTCGTCCCGCTGGCGATCGATGGGATTCGCCAGAAGTGATAGCTCGGCAAGTGGGATCGGATGAAGCCAAGCTTTATGACCTGATCTGGAAACGTACCATCGCCTCTCAGATGACAGATGCCACCGGGGTGTCGGTCTCTGTGCGCTTTGGCGCGCCGTTGGGGATTGACCGGGCTCTGGGAAGCGACGAGGGGGTTTCTCTCATTGCGCACTCAGCGTCGCTGAGCGCTTCGGGAACGACGATTTCCCACTACGGATTTTTGCGGGTGTATGTCGAGGACAGCGACGACGCCGAAACCGATGGCGAGGCCGCCGAGACGGTTCTGCCCAGCTTTGAGGTCGGGGACGCGATCCCGGTCAGCGAGGCGAGCCATCAGGGCCACACCACCAGCCCTCCCGCTCGCTTCACCGAGGCTTCGTTGGTTAAGGCCCTCGAAGAACTCGGGGTTGGCCGACCCAGCACATATGCCAGCATCATCTCCACGGTTCAAGACCGCGGGTACGTCTTCAAGCGAGGCAGCGCGCTGATACCGTCTTTCGTGGCGTTCGCGGTGGTGGCGCTGCTCGAGCAGTACTTCGGCGAACTGGTCGATTACAACTTCACCGCCGATCTCGAGAACTCGCTCGACAAGATCGCAAACGGGGAAATCCCCGCGGTGCCCTATCTGGAGCAGTTCTACTTCGGCGGATCCGAGCCCGGGCTCAAGACCCTGGTGGAGGGGCAGTTAGAGCATATCGATCCCCGCGCCATCAACTCGATCTCTCTTGGTGCCAACGACGACGGCATCGAATGCGTCGTGAGGGTGGGGCGTTTCGGACCCTATCTGCAATTTGGAGAGAGAACCGCTCCGATCCCCGATGGGACCGCGCCTGACGAACTCAATATCTCCAAGGCGCTCGAGCTGCTCGATTCGGTCCAATCCGAGCGATTTCTCGGCCTGCATCCTGAGCTTGGTGAACCGATCTTCGTGAAAGTCGGGAGATTTGGCCCCTTCGTGCAATTGAGCGAGGCCGACCTTTTGCCAAAGGGCGAAAAGCCCAAGACCGCGTCGTTGTTCGCCACGATGACGCCCGAGTCCGTCACCTTGGAGGAGGCCATCGAGCTGCTTTCGCTGCCCAGAACCGTGGGAATCGACCCGTCCAATGGCGAAGAGGTTCTCGCCGCCAATGGCAAGTTCGGACCCTACGTCAAGCGTGGGCGCACCTCTAGGAATCTGGAGTCCGAGGAGCAGATATTCGCCGTGACCCTAGACGATGCTTTGGCTCGCCTCGCTACGCCCCAGGTCGGCCGGGGCCGGGGTTCGGCCAGCGCCCTTCAGATCGGCGTCGACCCCGATGGACGCGACGTCGTACTTCGCTCGGGCAGATTCGGGCCCTATATCAGCGATGGACAGTTGAACTGTTCGGTAAAGCAGTTCGAGGT
>JAJYGZ010000247.1:0-1896 GCA_021790495.1 Actinomycetes bacterium | reverse complement strand
CGGGCCGTGGAGTTGCTGGCGGAAAAGCGTGCCGCGACCATGGAGGCCGGCGAGGAGGCGCCCAAGCGCAAGGCGCGCTCGAGCGCGGCGGCTTCGAGGGTTCCCGCCACCACCAAACGCACCGTTAGGGCCAAGCGCTCTACCGCCAAGAAGCCCGCCGCATCGGCAAAGGGCCGCGTAACGCGGGCCAAGGCGTCTCCCGTGGAGCCAGAGTCCGGTGGCTGATGAGCCCGGCCCGCGGGGCAAGTTCATCGTCATCGAAGGAGGCGACGGAGTAGGCAAATCTACTCAGGTCGGCGCAGTTGTCAAAGAGCTGGAGACCAGAGGGGTAGCGGCGATTGCCACTCGAGAACCGGGCGGGACATCGCTCGGGGAGGAGCTGCGGGCGATTCTGGCTAGCGATCGGGCTATTTCGCCAAGTGCTGAGGCTCTGCTGATTTCGGCGGCGCGCGCCCAGCACTGTGCCGAGGTGATAAAGCCCGCGCTGGCCCAAGGGAGATGGGTGGTCTCGGACAGATTCACCGGGTCTTTCTACGCGTACCAAGGATATGGCCGCGGGATCCCGCTTGGCGAGCTCGAAGCCATGACGCGATTTGCGACCTCGTCGCTCGTGGTGGACCTGGAAGTTCTTCTCGTTCCGAGAGATGGAGTTTCGCCCTATCGAGCGCTGGATGGCGAGGATCGTTTCGAGTCGATGGGAGACACTTATCACCAAAGGGTTGCCTCCGGGTTCGCCGAACTCGCGGATCGCCTCGGTTGGGCAGTCGTCGAGGGCTCGGGCACCGTCTCGGAGGTGACAGCAAGGATCATGTCCGAAATAGAGGCGAGATTTCTCGGGGACACGGGTTCTGGTGAGAAGCGATGAGTCAAAACAGCGTAGTGCCGATGGTACCTGCGGTCTTTGATCGGGTCAAGGTTCAAGCCCGCGTCGCTGCGGTACTCGCTTCGCATATTCAGTCCCCATCGAATAGCTATCTTTTTATCGGCCCTGCCGGGAGCGGCAAGAAGGAGTGGGCGCTGGCATTTGCGGCTGGGCTGATGTGTGCAGCGCGAGGGTGTGGAGCATGCTCGACCTGTGCGTCGGTGATGGCGGGCAATAATCCCGACCTGAATGTATTTTCCAATCGCGACGGGTCGCTCTCGGTCGATGACGCTCGCCAAGCCATCCGGTATTCCGTCCTGTCGCCCTCCACCTCTTTGCGCAGGGTGGTGGTGCTTGAAGAGTTCGAGAATATTGCACGGGTAGCTCCGGTGCTTCTAAAGGCCATTGAGGAGCCTCCGGCTTCGACAGTTTTTATCCTGAGCGCCTCGGCGATCCACAAAGATATGATGACGATCGCGTCGCGCTGCGTCAAGGTCTCATTCGCCGCTCTCCAAGAGTCGGAGATGGCAGATTATCTCATAGGGACCGGCGTGCGACCCGAAGAAGCGTCGCTGGCGGCACAATTAGCGCGGGGCAGCGTAGAACGCGCGGTGGCTTTGGTGGAGGGAGGCTACTTTGCGGGAAGATACGAGCTGTGGAGACGCGCCGCTACGACGCGTTACGCCAACGGTGCGGAGTTGATGGCTGTCGTCGCTGAGATTATCGCATTCGTAGACGGGGTAACCGCTGCGCGCAAGGCCCGAGGCGAGGAGCGGCTTTCGGCGCTAAAGGAGGCCGCCAAGAGGAGTTCGGGAACTAAGGGCACGATTCGCGAACTTGAGGCCGATCTAGCTCGCGAGCTGCGCTTTGGCCGACGGAACGAGTTCGAACTCGGCTTTGCCGTCTTGCTTTCGTGCCGCAACTTGTCTTCTAGCAGTTCCGATGCGGACTTGGAGCGCGGATCCCTTGATTATGAGATGCTCGACGGGCAAGTCCATCAAGCTCTACGGCAACTTCGGGCTGGCATTTCGGAG
>JAJYGZ010000333.1 GCA_021790495.1 Actinomycetes bacterium | reverse complement strand
CTGAGCGGAATGAAGCCCATAGCATCTCGCGATGATGGAGCGGATCTTGGTGTTCAAACCTTCCACCCTGCCGTTGGAGACACCGAGTTCGATTGCGGCCATGCTGCCCGCCTTATGTACTTCTGGGTCCGCTTTTTCATAGCGCTTGCCGGGCAGATGGAAGCTGAACTCGCTTTTCCTGAACAGAACGTAGTAGCTGGTCCGAGAGGAGTAGACGACACCGTATTTGCGCTTAATTACCGTAGCCAGGATCCGTGTTGACCAAAACGGGGAATTGCTATAGCCGTGGTCATTGGGAGTTGTTGTCTTTAGCATGGCTGCCATTTCGTCTCTTTGAGGCCTGGTGAGAAGTACCGGAGCGTTGTTGTGGCGTTTGTCCTTGAATGCCTCGGTGCCGATGCTGCGCAATGCCCGTCGAATTCGTTGCACATGCTTGACAGAGAGGCCCGTCCTGCCGAGGGGATTCCCATCCTCGAGGGTGACGACTGCCAGCGCCCGTTTGTATTCGTCGATGTTCTCAGTCTCTGCCATGAATGCTTCAATGGCGGCAAGTTCGGCTGGCGTGAGCATGTTATCCGAAGATTAACACACCCCGGAGAAAATCAAAAGGACCCTTTGGAGCATTTTAGAATGCGATGTGCATACTTCGGCATTGCACTTGAATCCGTCGCGAGGAGTTGTCATAGCCTTCTCGAGGCGCCGCCGGGATCTGGCCGCCAGCGCCAATCGCGGGGGCCATCCGGCTCGTCGACGACTTTATTTCTAATGGTGCCGACTCCTTCGATACTTATCTCTACGACGTCGTCGGCTTTGAGCCACACCGGTGGAGTTCGCGCGAATCCGACGCCCCCAGGGGTGCCTGTAGCGATAACGTCGCCTGGTCGAAGACAGGTGAACGAGGAGAAGAATTCGATTGCGCTGGGAACGCCTACGATCATCTGGGCTGTACTCGCTGATTGCATCGTCTCTCCGTTCAGCTTGGTGGTGAGCAATGCCGCGGAGACATCGACGGAGTCTGGGGTGACCAACTCGGGACCAATCGGCATAGATCCCTCAAAATTTTTACCCGCTGTCCATTGTGTGCCAGCACGCTGCCACTCCCTGGCACTGGCGTCGTTTAGCACCACGAATCCTGCTATTGCGTCGAATGCGTCTCGAACCCTGATGTATCGCCCACCGCGTCCGATTACCACGCCGAGCTCTCCTTCGTAGTCGAAACGGTCACTGAGAGCGGGCTTGATGAGATCGTGGTAGGGCCCAGTCACCGAACCCGTGCCCCGGACAAAGGATTCGGGCCAAGTAGGCACTCCGCGTCCACCTTCTAGGGCGTGCTCGGAGTAGTTGACTCCCAGGCAGAGAATCCGGGGCGGCGAGGGTACCGCCGGTCCCAAGTCGGCGAGGGCCACTTCGACGCCTTCGCGCTCTTGCAAGGTTCTGAGCTCCGCCAGCGCGCTTTCGCCCTGCTCAAGTACCCAATGCAAACTTGAGAATGGCTCCTTGCCTAGCGCCTGGGCGGCATCGACGTATCCCGTCGATCCCTTTACGTGAAGGCGGAGCCCGGTCTCGGTAGCTATCGTGGCGAGTCTCATCTTGGGACCTCTCTTGTTGGGGCGACGCCTGCCGGCACGCTTTGAAGAAATCTGACTTTCTAACGAGCCTACATAATTGCGCCACGGCGAAGAAAATTGTGCACTTGGCCCGGGTACGCCAAACGTATCTCGAATGACCAGAGCTTGCGCGTTCGCGCTTTGGCGAGATGGGCCGCGCCCGGACCCAGCTCAAGCTCGCACCGGTATATGTGGCCGGTCGTTGGGGCGTATTTGCTCCAGCCAAAGCGAGGGTCACCCAATGCGCAGCCAAGACGGAAGCAGGACCGAAGCGGCGTTGAGCTCTTTGTCGAGTCGCCGTGAGTTCTCGGATATTTGCGCAAGGATCGACCAGAAGCGTGGCGAATGGTTCATCTCTCGAAGGTGGGCGAGTTCATGAAGAAGCACATAGTCGACGAGATGCGGCGGCAAAAACGCCAGGCGGATATTGAGGCTTATGGTTCCGCTCGACGAGCAACTGGCCCAGCGAGTCTTTTGGGAGCGCATGATTACCCGGCGAGGAGTCAATCCGTGAGGCTCGCCCAATTCGATGAGCCGCTGGGCGAACGGGAGCCGGGCATGGGCGGCGAGCCAGTTTCTCAGAAAGTGATACACCCCCGCATCTTGTACCAGCGCTCCGCAAAGCAGCTTGAGTTCGGGGTAGTCGCTTAGAAGGCGGATCCTGCTCGGATAAGGTTCGAGCTTTCCGTAGTCAAGCTCCCAGATTTCGTCAAACGCTGCCAACACGAGTCGTTCTGGCAACCCAAATTCTGGGCGAGGTTCCCTCGCGGACTGCTCGCCCATCTTGAGTCGCGCTCGCTGCAACCAGTCCGAGTTCGTGGCTAGGATCTCTTCGATTGCGCTGGCGTCAAAACCGTAGGGGACTATCACGGTTACCGATTTGTCTCGGCCGACGACGATCCGAACTCGCCGGGCGCGGCTGGAGACCCTGACACTGTAGTCGACGATGGCGGGATGTCTCGTCGTCAAGATCGATACCGCGCCTGCATGGTCCAAAGCCTAGCCTCGCCGCTCACCTGTGGTTCCTCGAGCGCCAAGGGGCTGGTTGGCCAGACGGGGCTTTGCTCAAGATCCATCGGTTAGGAGTTCGAAATCCTTGTTCAGTTGGGCCGCACTCGGGCCGGGTCGGCGGGTCTAGCTGCTCGGCAGCCGCAATGGGAGGCCGCCCAGGGCGGCGCGAAAGAAACTGGGCAAGCTTCGGCTTGTCGGCGCTTCGATCTTGGCCAGCCGCACTCGCCCCTCGAGTTGGGTCACCGCGATGGCTGAGCCCGGATCTCTCCCGCGCGAATTTGCTCGGGCGCAGCGTTCCGGGATTTGATTGGCGAAATGGCGGATCTGGTGACGGCCAGGCGCAATCTTTACCATCGTGCGCTAACTAGCTTGGCAGTGGCGGCGAGTGTAGCATTGGGTTCCGATTTAGCAGTGCTTTGAGTTAGCTAGGGAGTCAATCCAATGCCGAAGAATCCCGTGTCCGTCGAAGAACTTTTCGGCATCGACGCGCTTTTGAGTGACGAGGAGCGTGCGATAAGCGCCGTGGTGCGTAGCTATGTCGAAAAGCGCATCAAGCCCGAGGTGTCGCGATGGTTCGAAGACGGCGAACTTCCGGTGGTTGAACTTGCTCGCGAACTCGGCGAACTCGGCGTGCTTGGAATGCATTTGGATGGCTACGGTTGCGCCGGAACCAGCGCTGTCGCCTACGGCCTTGCCTGCATTGAGTTAGAGGCGGGCGATTCTGGGGTCCGTTCATTGGTGAGCGTGCAGGGATCGCTGGCGATGAACGCGATCCATGCGTTCGGATCGGAAGAACAAAAAATGCGCTGGCTCCCGTCCATGGCGGCTGGAGAGGTCATCGGATGCTTCGGCCTTACCGAGCCTGACTTTGGATCCAACCCGGCCGGGATGCGGACCAATGCCAAGCGCGACGGCGACGACTGGGTCTTGAACGGCACCAAGATGTGGATTACCAACGGGAACGTGGCTTCAGTGGCGGTGGTTTGGGCGAGAACCGACGAAGGGGTACGGGGCTTTATCGTGCCCACCGATTCCCGAGGATTTTCGGCCAATCCGATACATCGCAAGCTTTCGCTGCGCGCATCGGTGACTTCCGAGCTGGTGTTGGAGAACGTGCGAGTGCCTCGCGACGGCGTGCTAGAAGGAGCTACCAGCTTGCGAGGCCCGCTGACGTGCCTGAACGAGGCGCGGTTTGGTATTATCTTTGGCACCATGGGGGCGGCGCGCGATTGCATCGAGGCCGCCTTGAGCTATGGAATCGAGCGGGTGCAGTTTGACAAGCCCATCGCCGGGTATCAGCTGACGCAAAAGAAGTACGCCGATATGGCGCTCGAGTGGGGCAAAGGGATGTTGCTTGCGCTGCATCTCGGGCGTCTCAAGGATCAAGGATCCCTGGCGCCCGAGCAAGTCAGCGCCGGAAAGCTAAACAATGCCCGTAGCGCGCTTGAGATTGCTCGGGTATGCCGGGGAATCCTGGGCGCCAATGGCGTGACTCTGGAATATCCGATAATGCGCCATATGAACAATCTTGAGTCGGTCTATACCTACGAAGGTACCAACGAGATGCATACTCTGGTCATTGGCGAAGCCCTGACCGGCTTGGCCGCTTATCGCTGAGCCCTCGACCTTTTCGCGTTCGCCGTCGCTAGGCTCGGTGCTCGATGACGGAGGACTACAGATCGAGGCAATCGCCGGTTGACTTTGTCTCTTTTACCAGCGGTAAAAACCTTCCCCGGTTTTTTTCCCAAGCTTATTGGCACCAACCATGTCGATAAGGAGTTGCGGCGGGGCGAAGCGATCGCCGTAGGCCTCGGCGAGACTTTGCGCGACCGAGAGACGAACGTCGAGTCCTACCAAGTCCCCAAGGCGAAGTGGCCCCATTGGATAGCCGTATCCGTATACCATCGCCTTGTCGATATCTTCGGCCGACGCGATCCCGTCTTGGAGCATTCGAATTGCTTCGATTCCCAGAAGCACGCCGAGGCGGCTGCTGGCAAATCCCGGAGAATCCTTGACCACGATCGTCTCCTTGTGCAGAACCCGTCCGAGAACTTCAGCGTCGGATACCGTCTGTGGACTTGTGAGCGATCCAACGACGATCTCAAGGAGTTTCATCGACCAGACCGGGTTGAAAAAGTGCGTTCCCAAAAAGCTCTCGGGGTGCGATAGTGATTCAGCGAGCCGGGTGATCGAAAGCGCCGAGGTGTTTGAAGCGAGCCTCAGTGGCTTGCGATCTTCGGCTTTTCTCAGCACCCTGGCCTTGACTTCAGGACTTTCCGTAACAGCCTCGATGATCCAGTCGAGTCCGGTCGGCAAATCGCCGATGTCTGATGCTGTCCTCAGCCGCTTCACGGCCGCGGTCATCTCAAGTTCCGAGAGCTTTCCCCGCGAGACGCCCGAGGCGAGGACCGCTTCGATGCCAGCGGTAGCGATCTCCAGCTGGCCAGCCTGCGGCTCGACCAGGTAGGCGTTTGATCCACTCGAGATCAGGGCATGGGCAATGCCAATTCCCATCGTTCCGGCACCGACAATTCCAACATCCATGTTGGATCCTCCACTCTCGCTATTGCCCCAATTCGCTGCCGAATTGCGA
>JAJYGZ010000338.1 GCA_021790495.1 Actinomycetes bacterium | reverse complement strand
CAAAGATGTTGGGAGCGACTTTTGACTGAAGTGTCGCCGCGTCCGTGGGGACGAAGTTGAGCTCGTCGCCGAGTTTTGGCGAGCGGGAGATGTATTCGGCTCCGGAATGCAGCGGAATGGTGACTAGCAGGTCGTAGCTTATCTCTCTGCCGTCAAACCCGATGATCTTGCGGGACTCTTCGTCGACCGATCCGGTGTTGAATCCCGTGACAAGATTGATTCCCTTCTCTGAAAGCAAGCCAGCGAGGTGCCGAGACGCCTCGGGCTTGGTGAATGCGCCGTCCAATGGAGTTACGTAGGTTATCTTTACTCCGGCCCTAAGACCTCGTTTTTCAAAAAACGCATCGGCGAGAAAGGCGAATTCCAGTGGCGCAACCGGGCACTTGATCGGCATGTCAACGATGTTGACGACGATTTCGCCTGTTTCGAAGCGGTCCAAGGCCGAATGGAGCCCGGTGGCGCCTTCGAGATCGTAAAAGGTAAAGACGTCCCGTCCCCAGCCTTGGCCAAGGAGTCCTTCGGTTTCTTCCGGGGCAAGCACGGCACCAGAAGCGATTACCAGCACGTCGTAAGGTAGCGAGCGACCATCGTCGAGGATAACTACCTTGTTCTCTATTTCGACGTGGTCGATGTCAGATTCGATGTATTTGACGTCGTCGTCGATTTGTGCCTTGCGGCCTTTGACAATGTCAGCGGGGAGCGCATCGCCAAAGGGTACAAAGAGCAGCGCGGGCTGGTAGATGTGGTGGTCGTCTTTGTCTACGACGGTGATTTCTAGCCCCTGTTGCTTGGAGTATTTTGCCAAGCGGTTTGCTGTGAGAGTTCCGCCGGTCCCGCCGCCAAGTATGACGATTTTTTTGTTCATAGCCAAAGTGTGACTCCTTGTCAGCTGCGAGCCCTAGGGAAAAAGGTCCCCCTGGATGCGCAAAAGCTGTCGCACAATTCACATCATCGGTATATTGCATCGACTTCCTGAGGAATTCGATGCAATAGGTGCAATTAACTCCGGATCAAGGCGGAGGTTCGGTGCGCCCCCACCCGGGCTCGTGCCGAGCTGCGACTACTTGAGCTCGATCTCGATGAGAAGATCGCCAGCTTCGACCTTGGATGGTTGGCTCATTATCACCCGCGCGACTTTGCCTGCCACGGGCGTGGTGATTGCCGCCTCCATCTTCATGGCCTCAATGGTTGCCACGGTCTGTCCGATGTCGAGCGTGTCCCCAACGCTGGCCGCAACAGAAACTACTCCAGAAAATGGCGCGGGGATATGGCCAGGATTCTTGGGGTCGGCTCTTTCGTTCGCCGGTTTGGTGCTTAAGATGCTGTGGTCGCGCACCGAAATTATCCGAGGCTGGCCGTTGAGGCGGCAATAGACGTCGCGGAATCCTCGTTCGTCTGCGGCGCCTATGGCATCCACTGCCAAGAATATCTCGATTCCCTGTTCGAGAACTACGCTTGTCTCCTCGCCTGGCTCGAGTCCAAAGAAAAATGATCGCGTGTTGAGTGCCGCAAGAGAGCCGTACTTCTCCAGGGATTCCTCGTATTCGCGTGCGGGTGCGGGAAATAGTATCCGAGAGAGCGCGGCGCGGGAATCTGGGCCGTCGATAGCGGCCCTGGCTTTGAGGTCCAGCTCCTTGATGCCAACATAACGCGACGATCGGTTGGCGAGGGCCTTGGTCCTAAAGGGCTCTGGCCAGCCCGCCGCCGGCGTGCCGAGCTCTCCGGAGAGAAATCCAATCACGCTGTCGGGTACGTCAAAGCGTCCCGGGTCGTCCTCAAAGTCATTCGGATCGGCTCCGGTCGCGACCAGTTGGAGAGCAAGATCGCCTACCACTTTTGACGACGGCGTCACCTTGACTATGTTTCCGAGAATGCGATTGACCGCGGCGTAAGTCTTTTCAACTTCTTCGAACTGGTTTTTGAGTCCCAGAGCAATTGCCTGCTGGTGGAGGTTGGAAAGCTGGCCGCCGGGTATTTCATGTGTGTATACTCTGCCGGTCGGGGCGGAGAGTCCTGCCTCGAATGGGGCATACAGCGATCTGACCGCCTCAAAGTAGGGTTCGAGAGCCAAGGCAGCGTCGAGGTCGACGCCTGTATCCGCGTCGGTATGCTGCAGCGCTGCAATGATTGCCGATAATGGGGGTTGGCTGGTGGTGCCTGCCAGCGGTGCGCTTGCACCGTCGATCGCGTCCACGCCAGCCTCTACCGCCGCGAGGTAGCTGGCAAGTTGCCCGCCAGCGGTGTCATGGGTATGAAAGTGCACCGGAAGGTCGAAATGGCTTCGCAGTTCGGCAACCAGGCGCCGTGCCGACGCCGCTTTGCAAAGCCCAGCCATATCTTTGATGCACAGGATATGTGAACCCATCTCGACCAACTGCTCGGCGATGCGCAAGTAGTAATCCAGCGTGTAAAGCTTCTCGCCTGGTGAGGCCATGTCGCCGGTGTAGCAGAGGGTGCCTTCTACCACGGCTCCATTTTCGAGAACTGCGTCGATCTCTGGCCGCATATTGGTGACGTTGTTGAGGGCATCAAAGACCCGGAAAATATCGACGCCAGCCGCGGTCGCTTCGCGGACGAAGGCCTTTGCGACCGCTTCGGGCTGGGGGGTATAGGCGACGGTGCTTTGACCGCGGAGCAGCATTTGAATGCAGATGTTGGGAATCGCTTCCCGGAGAAGGGACAGTCTTAGCCAAGGATCTTCTTTGAGGAAGCGCAGTGCGACGTCGTAGGTAGCACCGCCCCATGCTTCGAGGCTAAATAGACCCGAGAGTCGCCGGGCGATAAACGGCGCCGGGGCGAGAATGTCGAAGGTGCGCATCCGGGTGGCAAGAAGGCTCTGATGAGCATCGCGCAGCGTAGTGTCGGTCAATGCTACGGCACTTTGGCGGCGGAGTGCCTTGGCAAACTCCACCGGTCCAACCTCGCGGAGCAGATCGCGACTGCCGCCAGGGATCGTCGTATCCGGCTCATAACCGGGGAGCTTGGCGATCGGATCGATTCCGGCTGGTGCCGCGCCGTCGGGATGATTGACGGCAATTTCGGCGATGTAGTTGAGCAGCTTGGTGCCCCGATCGGCGACCCGACGGGTCATTAGGAGTTCGTTGTGAGTCTCGATGTAAGAAGTGTCGAAGCGCCCGGCCACGAAATCCGCGTCGCCGAGAAGCGCTTGGAGGAAGTTGATATTGGTGGCGACGCCGCGAATGCGGAACTCTCGCAGGGCACGGTCAGCGCGGCGGATGGCCTCTTGGAAGTCCCTTCCCCGTGCAGTCAATTTCACCAGCATTGAATCGAAGTAGGGGAGCACCTCCGCTCCGGAATAGGTACTTTCGTCTAGGCGTATTCCAGCACCGCCTGGTGCTCGATAGGCCGAGATTCGACCGGTGTCGGGTCTGAAAGACTCCGATGGATCTTCAGTTGTAATTCGGCACTGCAACGCTGTCCCTCGAACCCCGATACCCGCTTGAGTGATGCCTAGGTCCGAAAAGGTGGCCCCAGCGGCAATTCGGATTTGGCTCTGCACGATGTCGATGCCCGTCACCTCTTCGGTTACGGTGTGTTCTACTTGCACCCGAGGGTTCATCTCGATGAATACGTGACGTCCGTTCGCGTCGAGAAGAAACTCCACCGTCCCTGCGTTTTGGTAGCCAATGGAGGATGCGAATCGAACTGCATCGGCGCAGATCGATTCGCGAATGCTTGGCGCGAGTCCAGGAGCAGGGGCGATCTCGACAACTTTTTGATGACGACGCTGAATCGAGCAATCTCGTTCGAAGAGGTGTACTACCTCGCCATCGGAATCGGCGAGTATCTGGACCTCGATATGTCGCGGCGCCACTACGGCCTCTTCAACGAATACGGTGGGGTCGCCGAAGGCGAGCTGGGCTTCGGCCATGGCCGATGAAATTGCCGCAGGCAGGTCCGCGTGTCTCTCTACTCGGCGGAGCCCACGTCCGCCCCCTCCGGCGGCTGCTTTGACAAACACCGGGTATGTCATTGGCCTCGCAGCCTCAACCAATGAGTCGGCATCTGAAAATGGACCAACGCTCATCAACGTAGGAATCTTCGCGCGACGTGCCGCTTCGATTGCGTTGATCTTGTTTCCGGCGAGCTCGAGTGCGCCGATACCTGGACCAATAAAGGTGATGCCGCTTTGTGCTGCGGCTTCAGCGAGAGCCGGGTTCTCGGCGAGGAATCCGTAGCCCGGATATATTGCGTCCGCACCGCTTTCGCGCGCGACCTTGATGATCGCCTCAATATTTAGATAGGCCCGAAGCGGATGGCCCGGTTCTCCGATCTGGTAGCTCTCGTCGGATTTTTGCCGGTGCAATGAATAGCGGTCTTCGTATGCGTAGATCCCTACGGTGGAAATCTTGAGTTCGGAAGCAGCGCGAAAAGCCCGTATCGCGATCTCGCCGCGATTGGCGACCAGTATCTTCTCAAACTTGTGCAAGAGTACACCTCAACTTTCCAGGTGTTGACGCGCGTCACCGCAGCGTTAGTGCGGCCTGGGAAACATCATGTGAATCCGGGATTTTGCTTTACTGATGATAGCTTAGGGTTATCGCGACTCATCGATGATTGCCCGGGAGCTTTATCGTCTCAAGTATCCCAACGCAGGGTTAAATATTTAGCGCTCCGTCACTGGCTGGGTCGCCTGACGACGGCCATGGCGTCAATTGCGACCTTTGGGCCAAGCGGGGAGTCCACCGTTCGCAAGACGTCTTCGGATAGTACAACATTGCCGGCTCCGAGAACTTCGACTACCTCAGAAGGGGTGTACAGAACATCTGCGGTCTGGGGTCCGCCGACGCCTTCGGTCAGATTTCGGACGTGGTGGCCGATAATGACCAGTTCGCCGCCGGGGACCAACGACTCGTATGCCGATCGCCACAATTTTGCGCGCACGGCCGCGGGGAAATGGATATAGCAGAGCAGTGCTGCGTCAAATGACGGCGAGGCACTTTCCCATTGAGTAAGGTCTGCGTGTTCGAGCGCGAGGGTGACTCCTGCTCGTTGAGAGAGTGCGAGGGCCTTTGACAGCGCGACGCTAGAAAAATCGACGGCCGTCACGGTCCAGCCTTGCTGAGCTAACCAGATGGCGTTGCGACCCTCGCCGCAACCTAGGTCGACGATGTGACCAGCCTTTTTATCGGTGAAATAGTTACGCACCGATTGGTTGGGACCCAAGTTCCAAACCAATTCCATTGAGGCGTACTTCTCGTC
>JAJYGZ010000297.1 GCA_021790495.1 Actinomycetes bacterium | reverse complement strand
GCCTGATAATGGGAGTCGCCCACCAAAGTTTGCTGATCTGGGGCGTCCAGTTCCACCCAGAATCCATTTACACCTCGCATGGACGGGAGCTGGTTGCCAACTTCCTCGCCGCCGCGACAGACTAAGGCAGCCTAGCCACCTCCGCGACGCGGCAGCGGTTGCGCCTATCCGGGTATTACGCTCGTCGTGCTCGTCGTGGAAGTCGAGGTGGTCGTGGAAGTCGAGGTGGTCGTGGTGGTTGCCGCACCCTGGGATACCACCACATCCACGCTGGAATTCGGCGCAACTTGGGCCCCGGGAGCAGGGTTGGTGGAGATTACCGAACCGTTGGGAACCGTGTCGGAGTTCTGGTACGAGGTGTTGCCTAATTGCAGGCCCGAATTGCCAAGGGTGTTGGCCGCCTGGGCCAAAGGCTGGCCGATGACATTTGGCACCGAGACCGTCGCCGGCCCGTTAGAGACCGTCAGGGTAATCGTCGATCCTTTAGGTGCATTCGCGCCCCCCGAGGGAGATTGCTTGATTACGGTTCCGTTGGGCTGGGGCGCGTTCACGTAGTTGGTCGAGATCGAAAAGCCCAGAGGAACAAGGAGCGACTCCGCGTTGCCGATCGTCTGGTTGACAACGTTTGGAACCGCCACTTGAGCCGCGCCTGAACTTACCGTCAAGTTCACCAACGATCCCTTGGTGACACTGGTTCCCGCCGCGGGTACTTGTGCCAAGACGGTACCCTGAGCGGCGCTATTGGACGTCTTGTAGGTAACCTTATAGGTCAGGCCCTGCGAGGTCAGGCCCGAAGTTGCCGTAGGGAGCGTATCCCCCACGTAATTCGAGAGCGCCACTGTCGTTACCACTGGCTTGGGGGACGAAAACACATTTCCCTTGACGAGGGCATATATTCCAAAGAAGGCCGCAAGCACCAGAACCGCCGCAATAATCGCAATGATGGTGCCGCGATTGTCGCTCTTTCTTTGGCGCTCCGGTGAAACAACAGGAATCGCAGAAGTGGGGCTGCCCACCGCCAGGATACTTTGGGTTGAAGCGCTCGACGGAGCGCTCGAAACCTCTGCCATCATTCGCGTCGTGTCGGAGCCGACCGGCTCCATGACCGCTGCCCGGGACGCCTCCACCGGGCGACGCTGAATATAGCGAAGCAGATCGGAGCGGAGATCCTGGGCGCTCTCGTACCGTTCCGCCGGATTCTTTCGCATCGCCTTGGCCACTATGTCGCCAAGAGGTTTGGGGACGTCTGGCCGCAAGCTCGCCAGGGTCGCCGCCCTCTCGTTGACTTGCTTGAGCGCAACCGACACAGTGGAGTCGCCCGTAAAGGGTGGAACACCGGAGAGCATCTCATAAAGAACGATGCCAAGCGAATAAACGTCGCTCCGTCCGTCCAGCGACTTTCCTTCCGCCTGTTCGGGGGAGATGTAGGTCGCGGTACCCATCACCGAACCCGTTTGAGTAAGATCCTCATTGCTTGTCTGGGCGCGAGCGATGCCGAAGTCCGCCACCTTGATGTGACCATCCTCCGCAATCAGCACGTTGCCCGGCTTGACGTCGCGGTGAACAACGCCGTGGCGATGGGCGTAATTGAGTGCCGATGCGACATCCGCCGCGATGGCGGCGGCATAGTCAAATTCCAGCGGACCACGGCGCGCGATCAGTGATGCCAGCGTCTCGCCATCGATCAACTCCATCACGATGAAGTACGCGTTGTCCGAGCGTCCCCAGTCGTAAACGGAAACGATATTTGGATGTGAAAGGTTAGCCGCAGCGGTCGCCTCCCGGCGGAACCGCTCGACGAAAGCCTCGGAGGTGCTCAGCTCCGGGAAGAGCACTTTTAGCGCGACTGGCCGGTCCAAGAGCAAGTCGCGTGCGCGAAATACGTCGGCCATTCCGCCGCGCGCAATCTTGTCGACAATTTCATAGCGACTTCCGTATGGCTGAGCCACGTTCGTTCTTACCCTCCACTGCCAACGCCTAGTGCGGCGCTGAGAATTGCTTTGACTATAGGTCCTGCATACTGCGCGCCGGTTGAATTCGAAGTGATCCCTGGCTGCGCAGGAACTACTACAGCAACCGCAATTGTAGGATTTTGCGCCGGTGCGAACGCGATCATCCAGTTGTCGTTGCCGATAGGGCTAGCCTGATTCGCCGCGGACAAGTTTATCTGCGCAGTACCCGTCTTGGCTGCAATCGTTATTCCAGGCAGCGCAATTCCAGCGGCGGTACCGTGAGTAACCACGCCCTCCATCAGGGTTGTTACAGATGCGGCGGTCGACGGCGACGTTGCAACGAGCCAGGTGTGGTTTGCATATGAAAAGATCACTCTGGCTTGGGAATCCGTGACTTCCTTCATCACATGGGGCGCCATGATAACGCCCTTGTTGGCTATAGCTGCGGCGGCCAGTGCCATTTCGAGCGGCGTAGCCTGCACGTTGTACTGCCCGATCGAAGCGTACGCCAACGTCGGAAGCCGAGTCGCGAATGACGCTGCTGATGGAAATTGCGACGCGGCAGCTCCAAAAAGGTCAATAGGAGGAACTTTTCCGAAGCCAAAAGCAGTCGCTTCGGCGGCGAGATTCGCAGCCCCCAAGTCAAGGCCAATGGATGCGAAGCCGGTATCACAGGAAACGGCAAGCAAAGTCGGAATCGTCCCGCCGCAGCTTTCGTGAGCGTAATTGGCCAGAACATTGGTCGTGTCTGGCAAGGGGATCTGAGTTACGTAGGGATAGCTCTTCACGGCCAAGGCGGGATTGTGGTCATACACCGCCGACGATGTAACGATCTTGAAAGTGGATCCCGGCGGATAGCTGCGCCGATACGGACGTGCTAGCAAAGGTTGAGCCGGGTCAGCAAGATAACTCTTCCAGGCGTTGATCTCGACGCTACCTGAGTGCGAAGCGAGCAGATTCGGGTCATAAGAAGGGCTCGAGTACATCGCCAAGATCGCGCCGGTGCTGGGATCAATGGCTACCGCAGCGCCACGAAGCGACCCAAATGCCGTCTGGGCGGTCTGCTGCAGTTTGGAATTTATCGTCAGCACCACGTTGTCTGTGCCAACCT
Source organism: Actinomycetes bacterium (assembly GCA_021790495.1). Classification (GTDB taxonomy): domain Bacteria; phylum Actinomycetota; class Acidimicrobiia; order Acidimicrobiales; family Acidimicrobiaceae; genus Acidithrix. The sequence continues at coordinate 2,214 of JAJYGZ010000297.1, read as the reverse complement.
TGGGGTTTATCAGCGCCGATATCGAGTTGGTTGCGAGGGAGTGCGATTGAAGATACTTGTTGTAATAGGCCTCCACGCCATCAAGGCCATAGATAATCGAGTCATACCCGCTGACGTCGGCATAAAGCTTGCCGTTGGGGTAGTTGCGCTGAAAGTGGTAGATGTCATTGCTCGGCACCGAGTCGGCTACCACGGCACCATCGGAGGTTAATATTGCACCTCGGGCGGACGAAAACTGATTGGTCAGATTGCGCGAATTGCCCGGCGCGTTGGCGAGTTTGTTGGCGTCGAGAACTTGAATACGGTTTAGCTGAAGAAAAAGCAGTCCGAAAAGAGCAACCAGGAACAACCCGAGAATTCGAATCCGGTGACCCATTTCAGCCGACCTTCGTTGTGGATGATGCAATCGTTGTGGCTGTTGAAGTGGTGGTCGTCGTCGCGCCGCCAAGATTGCCCGCGGCACGGAACTGGGCCGCTACCGACTCAAGGTTGCGAACATAGGTCAGCGCAGCTGAATAGTTCGGCTCATCGACACCTTGGTGCAAACCAATCGCGTAGGAGGACGGCAGCGACGAGACGCTAAGGGCTCTAACCGAAACGACATGGGGGGAGAACCATAAAAGTCCGCCCGGACGTCCCTGGTAGATCGCTATCGACCCGCCCTTCACTACCCCGACGTAGTACGAGCCTCGTACGTACTTACCCACCGCGTAAATGCCAACGCCAAATATCAAGATCAGAGTTAGGAGAAACGCCGCAATTCGCAGCAGGTTTCCGGACTTGGTAAACTCTCCCTTAGAAATTGGCACCGGAATCGACGTCAAGTTTGGCCCTTGAGACGAGATCCGAATCGGGTGCATAGGAATTGCAACGGGCATAACCCTGGCAATCTCCTCAGGACGCCCGGACGCGCTCTGGGCACCGACGGCGTCCGCGCCGGGATATTCACCGCCAAAGTCGACCAATACGCAGGACACATTGTCGATTCCACCGGATTCCAGTGATAGCTTCACTATTTCTTCACACGCTTGCTGAGGGTCGCCAATTCGCGCCAGAACCGCTGCGATCTGAGGATCGGAAAGTTCGTTGGTGACGCCATCGCTGCAGAGAAGAATCCTGTCGCCAGCCGAAACTATGAAATCCCAAACATCGATGTCGACGTCGGGACCCACGCCGATTGCCCTGGTAAGCACGTGCCGATTTGCCGATTGCGCTGCCTCGTCCAGGCTCATGCGCCCTGAGCGGAAGAGCTCGCCGACCCATGAGTGGTCCTCGGTTATCTGAGTCATCTCTCCGTTCCGAAAGACATATGCGCGCGAGTCGCCGACGTTCAGAACATAGGCGTGCGAACTCGGACCAGAACCTAGCGCCACCAGCGCCACAAAGGTCGTCCCCATCCCACTGAGACCCTGATCGTCCAAACTCTTTTGATATACCGCCAGGTTGGATTCGGTAAGTGCGGACTTTAGCCCTTCAAGATCCTGCGCCCATGTCGCGTACGACTTGAAGCTCTCGACGGCGAGTCGCGACGCGATCTCTCCTCCGTTGGCACCGCCCATCCCGTCCGCGACGACGAAAATGCGGCCATCGGCGTAGGCGAAGTCTTGATTGTTCTTACGGACACGCCCCACGTCAGAGGCTTTGCCCCACCGAAGGCCCACTAGCCGACCACCTCAGCGGTCGAACGGCCTATCAGAAGCCGGTCGCCGGGACGAATCTGGGTCGCGGAAGTTATCCGCGCTCCGTTTAGCAAAGTTCCATTTGTGGATCCGAGATCCTCCACAAAATAGACGTCTCCGTTTTGAAAGACACGGGCATGAACCGCAGAGGCGAATTCATCGGCAGCGATCGAAATGGTACAGGTCGATGAACGACCGATCGTAGCGCTCGTGCCGATCTCGTAAGACTTCACTTGTCCGGTGGCGCCAACACTCAGCTTGACCGAGAGACGTCGCGACGGCGCAGAGTCGGCCGCTCGTGAGGTCGCGGTCTCCGCATTGGACGAAGCGAGATGCCCCGCCCTCCTTTTGGCCACGGCGCCGCCAGCTGCGGCCTTGGTCGCACTCATCGCGTGCTCGGCAGGAGACTTGACCTCGACCCAGACAGCTCGCAAGACGCGAAGAAAGAAGAGCCAGACCAGCGCAATAAGCACATATTTAAATAGGTCAAGAAGGCCAAGAGGCATTTGTCACTGACGCCCTATGCGAATTGTGA
>JAJYGZ010000356.1 GCA_021790495.1 Actinomycetes bacterium | reverse complement strand
TAATCGAAGCCACCGCATGCGAGATCTTGCGCGTGACAAACTCGAGACCACGTCGCGGCGACTCGTGGTTAAACAAGATTCCAGAGCTAGCGTGGAGATTGTAGCTCTCTCGATAGTTGATGGTGATCCAATGGCCATAGACCTTGGCGACGCCGTAGGGAGACCGCGGATAAAGCGGAGTACTTTCGGTTTGGGGAACCTCGCGAACCTTGCCGAACATTTCGGATGACGAGGCCTGGTAAAACCGCGCCGTAGGAACCACAGTTCGCAAGGCGTCCAAGATTCTCGTCACGCCAAGCGCAGTAGTCTCGCCAGTTAAGACCGGCTGACCGAACGACGCCTGCACAAACGATTGTGCGGCAAGATTGTAAACTTCATCTGGCTGAGTAGTCGAAAGGATCGACATCAGCGAAGTCTGATCCAAAAGATCCCCTGAAACCAGCTCGATCTTGTCCTGAATGCCTGCAATTCGTTCAAAGTTGAGCGTGGACGAGCGACGGGTCATTCCCACGACACGGTAGCCCTGCTCAAGGAGAAACTCCGCAAGATACGACCCGTCTTGGCCGGTTATACCGGTGATAAGTGCAACTTTTCCCAACCAAGGCTCCTCGCGACAACCTGAAGCGCGAAAAATTGCTCGCTCGCACCAGGCGTTGATGTAGATGACACGTCTAAATCTAGTAGCGAGCGGACTCGACCTGGGTATGGGCTAAAGCTCAGGTCAGCGATGGCGCCACACCGGGGCACGTTTTTGGGCAAAGGCGTCCAGCCCCTCGCGCGCATCCTCCAACTGGGTAACCAGACTTAGCATGGACTGAAGATACCCGAGCGCGGCAGAGGAATCCATCTCCATGGCTCGGTAGAAAGATGCCTTCCCCAAAGCCAAGACTGCCGAAGACTTTGAGGTCAGCTCTTTTAAGTGCGATCTTGTCGCTTCTTCTAGATCGGTGCGCGGTACCACCCAGTTGGCAACGCCTATCCGCAACGCCTCAGACGCATCGATGCGACGCCCCGTCATCATAAGTTCCAAAAGAACCCGCGGATTGATAGCGCGAAGCAGGGGCACCGTTATTAGAAATGGCCAAACGCCCACATTGACTTCAGGTAGGCCAAACTTGGAGTCCTGCGATGCGATTATAAAATCACACGCCGCAGCAAGGCCAAAGCCTCCGGCCAAGGCATAGCCGTCAACCATTGCGACGATCGGCTTTGGATATCGCCACATCTGTCCGAATAGGTCTCCGAGCGCTGATCGTGCTTGGTGCATATCAAAGAACGACGACCCATCAGCCATGGTCGAGAGATCGACGCCGGTGGAAAATGCACGACCGCCAACTCCGGCAATTACCATCGCCCTCACATTTGTGTCGGACTCGAAGCGCCGTAGCTCATCGGCGATTTCACCAAGGGTGGCCATGGTGATGGAATTCATCTTCTCCGGACGATTGATGAACAGCCAACAAACGCCGTCTTCCACCTCTACAATCAGATCGGCACCTTGCATGAATCAAATCTAGCCAATCCACCCAAGGATGTTTGGCGGTTCACACACCCGAACAAATTGCCCGGCGCCCCGGCATTTCGCGCAACCCCGGATTCGCTTGCCAAGCTACCGCCCGGTAGGTTGAGATGTAAAATTAAGGCTGAACAGCCAAAATAGCCCAAAGGATGAGCCATGGTCGCTAGTCGCAAAGATCCCATAAGGGAGTTAACTGCTGACCGCACCTCGCGGATGCCCGGCGAACAGCGCAAAGCGCTGCTGGTGAAGTACGCTTTGGCGCATTTTTCCACCAAAGGGTTTCACGCGACTTCGATGCAAGACATCGCGGCCTCGGCAGGGATTACCAAGCCGGTAATCTACCAGCACTTTCGATCGAAAAGATCCCTCTATCTGGAGCTGCTTGGCCAAGTTGGCAACGATCTCTGCCTTCGTATTCGCGAAGCCACCGAGCACTGCGACACCGTGCACCTTCGCGTCATCGCCGGATTTGAAAGTTACTTCCGCTTCGCATTGGAAAATCGAGCTGGCTACGAATTGCTATTTGTTAGCGGACCTAGGCGCGATCCCGAGTTCCAAGGGGCGATAGTGAGGATAGAAAACGAGATCGCGGACCTGGTCACCTCAAAGATCGAAGCCGACATCACCGAGTCCCACAGGAGATTCCTGGCATTGGGAGTCATCGCGCTCGCCGAAGGAACGGTACGCCGATGGCTGAATGAGGTTGACTCCGCTGGGCAGTATGGAATGCCATTTCCCCAGACTTCGGGGCCGATGTGGTCCCAGCGAGTAGCCGAACTCGCCTGGGCTGGGTTACGCGGAATTCAGCGCGACGACTCGACACCCCGGACCGGGGCGTCCGGCGACCGGTAGCGAAATAGGTCGGACATGGGATTCTTGGCCGAAATTACCTAGGAACCTAAACGTCCGAAAACTCGCAATTCCCATACCGTTAGTGGCGCAACATTCCAGCTTTCTGTAAGTATGCCTCGGTATTGGGCGCAAAAGCCCCATGCCCAACCAGTCAGGGCACCTATTACGCGGCAAAAACTAGGGCCTGGTGTCTTTCGATGCGGAGGTGGGAGATAGCCCCGGGCGATGACCAAGCGTCGGATCTGGTAACCGCCCCGCGCAAAAGGTCGTGCGCGAAATTATGTGGCGACACATAATATGTCGTGGCACGGTAGGTTCGAACGCTGAGCGGTCACTCTTGATCAACAATTAGCCTGTGATTTTCAGACGACTTTTCCAAGAACGGTTGAGTTTTGCCACACGCTGTCGCCCTTATCGGAATGGCCGTCGTAGCCCTCGGAATGGTGCTCACTCCGGGACCCAACATGATGTACTTGGTTTCTCGAAGTATCAGCCAGGGTCGAACCGCAGGGTTGGTTTCGCTCACTGGCACGGGCGTCGGGTTCGTAATTTACATGGCCATGGCAAACGCAGGACTGGCTGTGGTCTTCGTGGTCGTCCCGTGGCTTTACATCAGTATCAAGGCGATCGGCGCCGGTTACTTGTTTTACTTAGCCTGGACTGCCCTTAAACCGGGCGGACGCTCGCTATTCGAAACTCGCACGCTAGAGCTGGACTCACGGTGGAAATTATTCCGCATGGGTTTGACCACGAACCTGTTGAATCCCAAGGCCGCGCTCATGTATCTGACACTCATCCCTCAGTTCATACACCCCGGCTCAGGCAGCGTCGTGCTCCAAGGTTTTGTACTCGGCACGGTGCAAATATCAGTCAGCCTGATTGTCAACGCGGCAATCATCTTCGCGGCGGGTGCAATTGCGGTGTTCATGAAGAAACGTCCCACTTGGATCAAGTGGCAGCGGTGGCTTACTGGAGCTGTCTTGGGAGCGGTCGGTGCAAAACTTGCCGCCGACACCTTCACGTCGGCGATCGGATAAGAAACCATTAGGTGTGTGGGCAAACTCAGTGCCCGATGCGAACCCTCGCACCGTAGTTTGCAACTATTGGCTTACTACCCGATGTGTACTCCTGAGATGGCGCGCGCGATGATCAGGCGCTGGATCTCGCTGGTGCCTTCGAAGATGGTGTAGATCTTGGAGTCGCGATGCCAGCGCTCGACCGGATATTCACGGACATAGCCATAACCGCCCAGTATTTGGATCGCCTGCTCGGTAACCCAAACCGCCGTCTCGCCTGCGTATACCTTAGACATCGACCCTTCGCCCGCCACGAACGGAACGTGGTTTGCCGCCATCCAGGCGGCGCGCCACACCAGCAATCGCGACGCGTCGATACGCATCGCCATGTCGGCCAGCTTGAAGGCAATCGCCTGATTCTCCACGATCGGCTTGCCAAATTGCTTGCGCTCTTTGGCGTACTGCAGCGAGTACTCGAACGCAGCGCGAGCAATGCCGACGGCTTGGGCTCCGACCATGGGACGCGAAGCCTCGAAAGTCGCCATAGCCGCCTGTGACGTCGAGCGCTTCCCTTCCTTGGCGCGGGCAAGACGTTCGTCTAATTTCGCTTTACCGCCCAGCAGCATCCGGCCCGGAATCCTGACATCTTCTAAGATCACCTCAGCGGTGTGAGAGGCTCGAATGCCCATTTTCTTGAATTTCTGCCCCATCGAAAGACCGGGAGTCTGACCCGGAATTACGAACGACGCTTGGCCCCGCGATCCAAGCGTTGGATCCACGGTGGCGACCACGACATGAATATCGGCGATGCCGCCATTGGTGATCCAAGTCTTGGTACCATTCAGAGTCCAGGTATCGCTGGCTTGGTCGTAGGCTGCCTGTGTTCTAAGTGAACTTACGTCAGAACCCGCGTCGGGCTCGGTGACAGCGAACGCGGCCAGCTTCGGGTCCTCGACGGTGCCAAAACACTGCGGCACCCACTCGCCGACCTGCTCTGGCGTTCCATTTGCAAAGATACCAGCCACCGCCAAGGTCGATCCAAAAATAGCCAAAGCAATACCCGCATCGCCCCAGGACATCTCTTCATTCACCAATGCAAGCAACAGGCCGGTCTTGTCGGCATAGCAGTTCGCTATGAAGTCGAAGGAATAGAGCCCGTTCTTGGCGGCCTCTTTGATAATGGGCCACGGAGTCTCTTCGCGCTCATCCCATTCATGTGCGGCGGGCCTAATTACGTTCTCGGCGAAATCATGGACCCATTTTTGGATTGCAAGCTGATCTTCGTTCAAGGACATCGAAAAGTCGCTCATAATATACCTCGGCAGTGCCACTCAGAAGTTGTTACCGCATAGTAACTTACCTACCGATACTATATCGAATCGGTGCCGCTCTGCAACCCAGAGCGGTGTCGCGCGCAAAGCGCACGCCACGCTTAGGGCGAAAACTCAAGTCGCTCGGCGGCGAAGCGTCCCACCGGCTTTTCCATCCTCGATTATCCAGCCCAATTCTTCCAATTCGCCTCGAAGCGCGTCGGCAAGCGCAAAGTCGCGCGAACTCCGTGCCGCTTCGCGCCGCTGGAAAAGATCGGCAACCTCAGCCGGGATGACCGGTTCATCTCGGTAGGCCTCCAAGCCGAGCGCAGCGACGATCGATACGATCGCCGCACCGAGACCCAAGCCTCCGTCTATCGTGCGATCCAAAGCCGAATTCATCCTGTTTATCGTCTTGAAAAGAAGCGAGACCGCCGCGGGCGTATCGAGGTCGTTGTCCATGGCTTCCCTAAAAGCACCTATAACCGCGGCGTCGGCATCAACGCTTTGGGCTTTGCGGGCGTCTTTATACCGTTCGATGGCCACATCGATCCTCGCTAGCGCTCGCGACGCGTCACCGAT
>JAJYGZ010000339.1 GCA_021790495.1 Actinomycetes bacterium | reverse complement strand
GCGGCACCGCGACCAAGCCCGGAGACGTGCTGGTTACGCGCTCGGGGAAGACCATTGAGGTGTTGAATACTGACGCCGAGGGGCGCCTGGTTCTCAGCGACGGTTTGACTCTGGCTACCGAGGAAGCGCCCGACTTTATCGTTGATTTGGCAACTCTGACCGGCGCATGCATCGTAGCGCTGGGAAGCGAGATCGCTGGAGTCCTCGGGACGAGTGCCGAACTCATCGCCGACCTTAGTTTTGCAGGCGAGGTTTCGGGAGAAGAATTATGGGAGCTCCCGATACCGGCACGCTATCGCAAGCACATTCGCTCAGAAATTGCAGATATGCGAAATCTCGGCGAGGCTGGTCAGGCAGGTGCTACGGCTGGCGCGATGCTCCTGGCGGAGTTCGTCGGCGACACCCCGTGGGCCCATCTCGACATTGCGGGTCCATCGCGCTCCGATAGCGACGCTGGATACTTGTCGAAAGGTGGCACGGGATTTGGCGCCCGTCTCCTCTGCTACTTCCTTGAAGAGTTCGCCAGCTAGAGAATTTCGCTGTCGCCTGTAGCGGTCGATGCGTCGAGACGCGGCTACGCAGTGGAGCCAGAGGAAACCGGGACATCGCGCCGCGGGAAGTTCATGGGCGGTCGCTTGAGGCGTTGGAGCTTGGCGGCGTTTGCTCGGCGAAAGTTCGCGGCCAAGTGAGTGCGAGGGCCGCGGTGGCGATTGCGGGATCCACGCGCCAGCGCAAAAGCGATTCGATCGCGTCTTGCTCGCTGTTTTGATAGTCCAATAGTGAAACCGCGAGTTGGACGCTCCGGCGGCGGATCTGGCCATCGTGGCTCGGGGAGGTGCCGGTAATCAGCGTCTCATGGAGATCTTGGAGTTCGTTTGGCAGCCTGGCGAGTTGGCGTTGGTTTAGCGGAGGCAAGGAGCGTCGCACGCTCAGCGACCCATTGGGCTGAAGTTTTGCCATGTCGAACTGAATGCAGCGGTTCAACGTCTTGGTGATGGAGTTGCCGAAGCCCTTCGGCGAACCCAATCCGATCTCGAAGCTGATGTCGCGTAGAGATACCTCTTGGGTGGCCGTATCGAGGTCGAATGCGTACGCGAGGCGCCGCAATAAAAAGATGCAACTTGGTCCAAGTATTGGAAGCCAAAAGTGTTCCACGTAACTTGAACGCGGGTCAAACCCAAGCGACTCGATCGTCGGGTCGATCCAAGCGCTAATTTGGATGCTTCCCAAACCCGAATCATCGCCAGGATTTTCTTGTATCGAGATGGAGCTTTGCTCGGAAGCCTCGCGACGGCTGGCGCCGGACACGTGGCTGAAGGCGAGTTCGGGGTGCATGGCAATTTCCTTTCAATTCGGTCGATCCGATTAATCAAAGATACATCTAGTAACATTGAAAAGCATGAAATAGCATGAAAAAGTCTAAAAAATGTCAACTGCCCGCCAACGTTCGCTTTCGCCTCCGTAAAGCGCGCGGTCAATTGGGGGCACTCTGCTCCTCGCGCGGCGCCCCACGAGCGAGTTTGTTCTCTACTCCTGGGAAATCTCGACTAATTGGCCGACTCCGATAGGATCCACTCCTTCAAAGGCCGAGGCCGGACTCGCGATTGGACTCATCTCCTGCTGCACACATCAGAGCGATCTTGGGCTGTGACACTTGAGCTCAAGGAGCGCTTTACTTGCGTATCAGGGGCTCGAGGCACTCTCAGTCCTCGTCGGGGATAATTACCTTTGCTCTTCAGCGACTCGGTTCCTCGCTTGCGCCTGCCTCCAGGTTTTATCGCCGAGAAGGCAAAACGGCTTAGAAATGGATTGGTTCCTTTATGGAACTTGATTTTCCGAATTAAGGCGGTCGTTGTCGAACTCGATCGCTCTGGTCTACCGATAATCGCTCTACCTGCGATTTCACCTTTTTGGCAATCGGGGTCCGCGCCGTCTTGACGGTAATTGCGTCCGCGCATCTCCCCTTTGGGTGAACAAGGCCGAGCCCGAGACTACCGATCTTCGCCTGAGCCGCCATGCTAGGACACTGCTCCGAAGAGCGCGGAAACCCTGGCGAGCTCGCAGGGCTCGGGCCGAACTGGTCACACCCTGAGAGCAGCGGTCAATGTGGAGATGGCATCGGAGCCGGGCTGTACTCAGCGGACGCTTCTTCTGGCCCGCCTTGGCGAGGCGTAGCTTTAGCCGTTTCGGGTTATTCGAGGCGTTCGCCAAGAAGGCGGTACCCTACCCCAGTCTCGGTGATGAGATAGCGTGGGGAGCCGGGATTCGGCTCGAGCTTGCGCCGAAGTTGGGCGACGTAGACGCGGAGATAGTCAAACTCGCTCTTGTGGCTGGGTCCCCATACCTTGAAAAGCAGGTCGCTTCGCGCCACGAGTTGGTTGTTTTCAAGTGCGAGCACCTCAAGGAGTGACCATTCCGTGGGGGTCAGCTTGATCTGAGTCCCGGTGGCGTCAAGCAGCATCTTCGCGGCGAGGTCGATGGTAAGAGGGCCAACCATCACCTTCGCCATATTGTGGCTGGGCGTTCCCCGCCGTATTGTGGCGCGGAGGCGCGCCAGAAATTCGCCAAGGCCAAAGGGCTTGGTTACGTAATCGTCTGCCCCTGCGTCGAGCGCGTCGATCTTGGATACTTCGCCGTGGCGCGCCGAGAGCACCAAGATTGGGGTGGACGATACTTTGCGGATCTCAGTGATCACTTCGATTCCGTCGATGTCGCCAAGTCCGAGGTCCAATACGACAGCCTCGAAGTGTTCTGATCCAAACCGCGCCAGCGCCTCGCGCCCGCCTCCCGCAATCGTCACTTCGTATCCGCGCGCTCGCAAGCTTATGGTGATGGCGGTAGAGAATTGTTTGTCGTCTTCGACCAAGAGGAGGCGTGTCATGCTTGGGCTACCGGGATACTGAGGGCCATGGTGCATCCTCCTCCGGGAGTCTCTTCGATGGTGATCTTACCACCTTGAGCTTCCACGAACCCTTGGGCTACAGCGAGGCCAAGACCTACTCCTGGGTGCGATCTGGAGTCGCCGAGGCGATGAAATGGTATAAAGACGCGCTCTCTGTCGGCGGGGTCGATCCCTTGTCCGTGATCGATCACTCGTAGCGTTACCCTTGGTCCATCTGAGTTGGCTTCCAATCGTATTCGCCCATTGTCCCCGGCATAAGAGAGGGCATTTTCTACCAGGTTGGCGACGGCGCGCTCCAGCAGGGGTGGATCGGCGAAAATTTGAGGAAGGTTCTCGCCAACCGCGACGTCGATGCGCCCTATATCCTTGCGGTTAGCCATCAGGGCGCGGTCTACGACTTCGGCCAAGGAGACCGGATTTAGCGAAATTGCCATACTGCCGGCATTGAGCCGCCCCATGTCGAGCAAGTTTGCCACCATTTCGCTGAGGCGCCGGGTCTCGTGGTCGATGGTCTCGAGTAGCTCGCGCCGCGAAGCAGAGTCGATCTCCACTTCATCAGATAGCAGCGCCGACGAGGCAGTTCTGATCGTGGCAAGCGGCGTCCTCAGGTCGTGGCTTACTGCGGTGAGAAGGGCTCGGCGCGTCTCATCTGCGGTACGGATCTTTCGTGAGAGCTCTTGTTCAGCGGCGAGTTCCCTGGCGGCGACCGAGGCCACCAGCTGACTGCGCATAATGGCGATGGCTTCGATATCGTCGCTTGAGAGCGCTCCTCCAGAGACCCTCAAGTAGAGGTCGGGTTTAGAGATTTCGATCTTTTGCAGCTCCTCCGCGGTGCTTGAATCGAACGAGCCGTCAGCGGCGAGAACTTCACGAGCTTGAGTCGCAGGGCTGCGAATCACGTCGGCGTAGGCCTTAGAGAGGGAGAGGCGGAGATGGTTGAGGAGCTCCGGAAGGGGATCGGTCGCCGAGAGCAAGATCTCCGCGCTTTGGGTGAGAATCGCCGAGCGAGCTTCGCGCTTGCGTCCCTCGGCGAGCCTTTTGGCGACCGAGTCGATAAGAAATCCAATTGCCAGCGCTACTACCAGAAAGGTTCCCAGAGTGACCAGGTTGGTGGGATCGTCGATGGTGAAAGAGTGAATCGGTGGGGTGAAGTAGTAGTTGAGGAGCAGGAAACTTGCTACCGCGGCTATCAAAGACGGGATCATGCCACCGATGAGGCTGGCAAGCAGAGCGAAGAGAAGATAGATGAAGGAAGTGCTTACGATATTGAGTTGGTCGCGAAACTGCGCCAGTACCACGGTAAGGAGCGGAAGCCCTGCCGCGGAGACTGCTAGGGCCAGGATAAGTCGGCGCGTGGAGATCGAGACGAGACGCGCCATCTTTGCCATCGGAACACCGGGGCGATCTTCGGACCGCAGCGAGATCACGTGAACGTCGATTCCGAGCCCAGAGGCATCCACTACCGACTCGACCACCGAACCGTTCAGCCACTTTTGCAGTCGGGTTCGCCTTGAGGCACCCAAGACGATCTGGGTGGCATTCTCTGCCCGAGCGACCTGGAGAATCCCGGCAACCGCCGATTCCGCGGTTACCTCATAGAACCGACCCCCAAGTTCTTTCACGAGGCTCCGGTAACTTTCCAGGTCGACGCGGTTGGAGCTTGCCAAACCATCGCCTGTGGTGACGTGCACTGCGACGAGTTCTCCCTTTGAGCGCATCGCCATTCGCGCGGCGCGCCGTATCAAGTTTTCGTTTTGGGGAGCGCCGCCTACAGCCACTAGTACGCGTTCGCGGGTCTCCCAGGGGTCGACGATGTTGTGGCGTTCCCGGAATTCCTTGAGATTTTCCTCCACTCGGTCAGCGAGCCACAACAGCGCCAGTTCCCTAAGGGCGATGAGGTTCTCAACCTTGAAGAAGTTGTTGAGAGAGTTGTCAATCTGGGCAGCGGGATAGACGTTGCCATGGGCGATGCGTCTCCGCAGCGCCTCGGGGGTCATATCTACCAGTTCAATCTGCTGTGCACCCCTAACGAAGACATCGGGTACGGTCTCTGACTGGCTTACGCCGGTGATGGAAAAGACAACGTCGTTCACGCTTTCCAGGTGTTGCACATTTACGGTGGAGATCACCACGATGCCAGCATCGAGCAGAACCTGGATGTCCTCCCAGCGCTTTTGGCGTGGAGAACCCGGCGCATTGGTATGGGCAAGTTCGTCAACCAGCACCACAGTGGGCTTGCGTGCCAGCACCGCTTCGGTATCCATCTCCGAAAAAGTTTTGCCGCGGTATTCATAAGTGCGCAGTGGGACGGCCTCTAGCCCCTCGATGAGCGCCAAGGTATTGGCTCGTTGGTGAGCTTCGACGTAACCAATGACCACGTCGGTGCCGCGAGCCGAACGGTTGAGGG
>JAJYGZ010000020.1 GCA_021790495.1 Actinomycetes bacterium | reverse complement strand
TCCAATTCCGGTCCCGCTGATCAGCTTGGCATCGCAGCGATGCATGACCGACATGTTTTCGCGATGATCGCGCATCCGGCACACCACGCAAGTTCGCAAAAACCTAGTTTTACTCACCTCGCGCCAGTCGTCGCGAATTCGGGAATTCGCATCCGCCTACTCAGAAGCTGGCTCGGTCTCGCTGGCGGAGTTCTCGCCCACCGATGCCTCATCGCTGACCTCCGGGAGTTCGCCTTCGTCCTTGGCGGACTCGAGCAGAGCCTCTGCCTCCTGCTCGGCCACCTCTTCAGCGTAGGCCATCTCCTCCTCGGAGCGGATATCGATCCTCCACCCGGTAAGGCGAGCCGCAAGCTTGGCGTTGAGGCCCTCCTTGCCAATCGCTAAGGGTTGCTCCTGGTAGTCCACCAGCACCAAAGCGGTGCCGCTGTCGTCATCGAGCATCACTTCGCGCACATGGGCGGGCTGCAGAGCACGGGCGACGAAGTCCGCCGGCTCATCGGAGTAAGCAATGATATCGATCCGCTCGCCCTTCAGTTCGGACATCACCATGCGTACACGCGCTCCGCGCGGTCCCACACAGGCGCCCACCGGATCCACATTGGGGTCATTCGATGCGACCGCGATCTTGGAGCGAATTCCCGGCTCGCGCGAGATCGCCTTAATCTCGACGATGCCACTCGCGATCTCGGGAACCTCTAGCTCAAAAAGCTTCTTCATCAAGCCTGGGTGGCTCCTCGACACCACAATCTGCGGGCCCTTGTTGGTACGGCGAACTTCCACGATGTAGGCCTTGACTCGAGCGCCATTGCCGTACCTCTCATTTGGAAGCTGTTCGGCCAGAGGCAAAAGGGCCTCAATCTTGCCCAGGTTCAACAAGGTGTAGCGGCTATCGGCCTGCTGGACGATACCGGTAACTACGTCGCCTTCGCGTCCGGCGTACTCTTCGTACTTGAGGTCGCGCTCTGCGTCGCGGATGCGCTGGAACATCACCTGCTTGGCGGTCTGGGCGGCAATTCGGCCAAAGTCGGTCGGAGTGTCGTCCCACTCGCGCACCACGTTGCCCTCTTCATCGAGCTCCTGAGCCCAGACCTGGATATCGCCCGATTCCGGGTCGATTGTCACTTCGGCCTCTTCAGCCGAGTCCGGGCGACGCTTGTAGGCGGCCAGAAGTGCGTTGGCAAGCGACTCGAGAAGGGTATCTACTGACACACCCTTCTCTCTCGCGATCGCTTGTAGGGGCTCCATAAAGTCGCCGCCGAGCTTTGCCACAGAAATCATCCACCTTCCGAATTCACTGCCTAAACCAGGCTACAACACTATTTTTTGGCGGTGTCCTTGCCGCTGTTGGTCTTTTTCTCCGCTCCGTGCCATTCGAATACGGTTCGGGCTTTTTCAATGTCCGACAACGGTACGACCCGAGTCGCCGAATATGCCACCCACCCGTCGATACCAAGTCGAACCCCGTCTTGATCGACACCGAGGATCCAGCCGCTAAAGCGGCGATCCCCGCTCGTTCCAGGCTTGAGCTTCACGTTTATCTGCGAACCTATGAAACGCTCAAAGTGCTCCGGAGTGCGCAGAACCCTTTCCAACCCCGGAGTAGAGACCTCAAGGGTGAAGCGGCCGGGATAGGCCCGATCGACATCGGGATTGGCGTCAATCGCTTGAGATATCAGCGGCGTCACTTCGGCGAGAATCTCTGAGTCCATGGTGCCACTGGGATCCTCGAGGGTGACGCGGATTCCCTCCCCGTCGCACTCCACATCCAGCACCTCGATCAAGCGCGAAGCCACGATCGGAGCCACCGATTCAACCACTGAGGCAACGATGCCGCTGTAATCTTTTCCGCTCGCTGCCATCGCTACCACCCTTCTTTAACTACTCCCCGTTGAGGCACTGCCTAGCACTCGCCAGAGAAACATAAGCGTGGGCCACGGGCCCACGCTTGATGAAAACACTTCCAATCAGTCTATTTGCTCATGAGCTGCCTCTGGGCTTATGCTTCAAATTCCGCGCCCCGGCCACCAACCTTCCAGGGCACAACTTCTAAAAGCTCCGCGATGGTGGTCTTGCATCGCTCGACTACTTCGCCGAGAGGCACGTCGCTCTTAGCTCCGCTCGCACGAAGCTTGAGATCCGCAACACCTGCGGTTACCCCTTTGGGGCCCACCACTACCTGGATCGGGATTCCCAAGAGATCCGCGTCGTTCAGCTTGACCCCGGGTCCCAGGTCGCGATCGTCAAAGAGCACTTCCACGCCGTGCGACTGCAGACTCGCATATAACTCATCGGCCACTGCCGCCGCCGCGGCGTCGCGCCCATAGGCAATGGCCACCAGGTGCACCTGGTAGGGAGAAACGGTAATCGGCCAAATCAACCCGGCATTGTCATGAGAGACTTCCGCGACCACGGCTGGCAGCCGGGAGATCCCGATCCCGTAGCAGCCCATGTAGTACATGGAATCCGCCCCGTCTTCGCCAGAAAAGCGTGCCGAGGCGATCTTCTCGGAGTAATAAAGGCCGAGCTGGAAAGTGTGCCCGGCCTCGACGGACCGCACCAGCTCCATTGACGCGGAGCAATTTGGGCATGCATCGCCATCTTGGACGACAACCAGGTCGCCGAATTCGTCGATTTCGAAGTCGCGCATCGCCTCGGCATCCAAAACGTGAAAGTCCTTTTTGTTGGCGCCGCTAGTCCACGCCTTGCCGGCCACGATCGAGTAGTCGGCGATAACCCGTATCCCTCTTTCAGCCATTCCCATCGGACCGACAAAGCCGAGATTCAAAAAGTCGTAGTCCGCAAAGTCCTCGCGCTCAAACGGCTTGTAGCCCGGGGGTATCCTCACCTTGCGGTCGCCAGGCACCAACGCCAGAGCCAAGGCGCCCTTCTCGTCTTTGAGAACGATCGACTTGATCATTGCAGCCGCAGTAATCTCTGGGCGTGTTTTGGATATGATAGCGATCGCCGAGTCCACAGTCGGAGTCTCTCCGGTATAGATCTCGCTCATCGGCGCAACGACATCGGTGCCAGGGGCGAAGTCGCGCGAACGCCGAGCGGCCTCTATGTTCGCCTTGTATCCGCAGTCGCGACAAAGGGCAAAGTAGTCCTCGCCAATTGCCGCTGGAACCATGAACTCATGATTTACGTCCCCGCCAATAGATCCGGCGTCCGCCTCTACCGGGTAGTACTCGACTCCAAGGCGGTCAAAGACCTTTACGTAGGCCCCATACAAGGCTTTATAAGACGCCCGCATCGCCTCTTGGGAGGGGTCAAATGAGTAGGCATCCGCCATGATAAATTCCCGGGTTCGCAGAAGGCCAAAGCGCGGACGCGCCTCATCCCGGAACTTGGTTTGGATCTGATAGACCGTAGCGGGAAGATCCCGATAGGAGGCGAGATCCTGGGTTACCGTGGCGATTACCGCTTCCTCGTGGGTAGGACCAAGGACGAACTTGCCACCCCTTATCTCGACGCGCATCAAGACGTCGTTCATGGTCACGGTCCGGTTGGTCTCCTCCCAGAGTTCGATCGGCTGCACCGTAGGCAAGAGCACCTCTTGAGCTCCAGTGGCGTCAAACTCTTGGCGAACGATCCCCTCGATCTTGCGGAGCACCCGCAGCCCGAGGGGCAGATAGCTGTAAATCCCAGATGAAATTCGCCGGATGAACCCCGCCCTAACCAGCAGCTGGTGCGATATCGCCTCAGCATCCGAAGGTGCTTCTCTGAGTGTTTTGGCCACAAGGCGGGTCATGCGCATCTATCCAGAGTACCGTCTTGGATCTTGTCGGCATCGGTAAATACCTACGGCAAAACACCGCAAAGCAGGCCTCGCGATATCGGCGCATCGACACCGGCGTCGAGTTGTGAATTCGCGCCTGTGGCGTCGAGGCACTCGCGGCTCCTGAGGGCGTTTTGCCGGCCTCGAACTAATCCGTCTTTGTCGCGGTCCTGTGAGCCATCGCCAAACGCCTCTGCATCTGATGGCGACCGCCAGCGATCGTCGAAGACGAACACCGATTCCCTTGCCAACACACCGGCGCGACCGAGAAGTCAGCGACTGCCAGTGCGAAACAGATGACCCAAGAGCTTGCGCTGAGCGGTCAGGCTCACCTTAGGCCAAGGTCCACATCAAGCTGTTTGGCGGCGGCCGCGCCGGCGTTGATCAACTGCTCTGCCTGGAGAGCCAGCGCCTGGTCGTTGGTGGCTGCGGCTTGCAGCACATCGGATGAGCCGGCCTCAAAATCGTTAAGCATGATGCTCCACGGCGCGGCTGCCGCCCCGGGAGGGGCCGGCAGCGCCGAATCGGCTAGGACGTCGCTATGAAGCGTCTGCCAGTCCGAGAGGAACTGCGAGCGAGTCCCGCCTTTGGAAGGGAGGTCGTTATTGATAGCGATAAAGTCCTGGTTGAGCCGCACCATAGCCGCTCCGTGCAGAGATGTCCAGTGAGAGACAGCCAGCGCGCCCTGAGATCTTCCGATCGAGGCGAAATTCGCAATATTGAGCCAAATATCAAGCGCTAGGAGCACCGCGCCAACAACCGTCGGCCAGCGGATCAAGCGTGGCGCGACATATCCTCGGTTGGCAACTAAACGGGGCCAAGGCGGCCCGGTCGCGGCCGAGGGATCGAGAGATAGGCCAACCGTAGCGCCAGGCTGCGTTGGCCTGGCAAAGAAGGTGTCGTATCCGGCGAGCCCATTCGCCTCGGGCCGCTCATCGGAGCGATTCGGCCCACCATCGCGTTCGTTGTCTTCAGTCACGCCGCTCTCCTCCGGGATGCAACCCGAACGGCGGATAGACGTCGGTCAGCAGATACCAATAGGTCACCACTCGGTAGTTCCACCGCAAGATATCGATCGAAAAGTTCTGAAGACCCTTGGGCCAGCGCCCCACGATCAGGACCGCGAACCAAGCTATAAAGAGCGCCACCTCTAGCGGGATCAACAGAATCATCATCACGATCAAGTGCGGGAACACCATAAACCCGCGAAAAAAGACCGTCAGGCGCCGTCGTTTCAGCGGGCGCGCACAGTACAAAATGCTCTCGTAGTTGCCCGGATCGACATAGCCGGCATGAACTCTAAATCCGGGATACTTCTCGGCCCAGCCGAACAAATACGCCCCAACCCTCAGGTCGTAGCGCATCACGCCAAGGATATAGTTGCCGAGGTTCTCGGGCATTTGCCCGGTGAACATGAGCGCGAACCAGGCTACGGCCACTGCGACAAATTGACCGAAGGAGAGGAAATACATCCAAATCTCCAACGGCAAGATCAGAATCCAATTAACCAAGGGTCGCCATCGAGCGACCCGA
>JAJYGZ010000190.1 GCA_021790495.1 Actinomycetes bacterium | reverse complement strand
CGCCTCTTATCGCCCTTGGAAGGCGGGACCGAAAAGAAGGGCTGGCCGATGGGTCGTTCCCTGCATGCGGGTGAGATCTTTTCACAGCTTCAGAAGATACCGGGTGTCCTTGAGGTGGGCGACGTCCGCCTCTTTCTCGCAGATCCGCTCACTGGGACGCGTTCGGCGGCAATGCAAAAGATCGAGATCGATTCAACCACACTTCTCTATCCTTTTGAGCACCAGATCCGCGTAAACGGATAAATTAGGACAACCGAAAAAACCACGGAGTTTTCGCAATGAGGGTCGCAATCGAAAATTTGGGGATACCTGTAGCCACTAGGAGCCGGCTTCCTTCGGTGCTTCAGGAGGACAAGTTCATCGTTGACCTTGTCGATTCGCTGGACGGAGTGCTTGCGCCCATCTATTTGGTCCTCGATTGCCTGGATTCATATTTCGATCCGCGTTTGACTCCTGAAGACTTTCTTGCATGGATGTCTTATTGGGTCGCCGTCGACCTCGATGAGACCTGGGGGGAGTCGCGACGTCGCGAGCTTGTGGCGAGCGCGCTGTCGCTGTATCGCAAGCGCGGTACCGTGGCCGGCTTGACTGATTACGTCCGCATTTATACCGGGGTGGATCCAGTGATCGAAGACTCGGGCGGGGTTACCTACGCGACGGTTGCCAGAGCGGCGGCTCGCCCGGGTTCAGATTCGCCATTTCTGAAGGTGAAGGTCGAGGTGGGCAAAGATTCCCACGTCAATGAGGAGCGCGTAAAGGCAATTGTCGATAAGGGCCGCCCGGCGCATATCCGGTCAATCGTGGAGCTGGTGAAGCGCTAATGATAATTTGCAAGGCCTGTAGCTATAAGAATCCAGACAGCGCTTCGTTTTGCGAGTCGTGCGGGTCGTTTCTGGAATGGACCGGAGAAAAGGTCAGCGTCGAGGCGCCAAGCGACGAGGTGGCCAGCGATGTTGTCGAGCCCGACGATACGGAGGTCGGTTCGAGACTAGCCGCGTCTTATCTCGCTTCCCAAAAGGAAAAGGCGGCAAAACTATCTGGACCACTGGTTGAGCCGGTGACTGCACCGAATGTCGAGCCGATGGTTTCGACGCCATCGGCGGTGGAATCCGTTTTCGCGCCGCCGCTGGTCCAGCCCGAAGCTCCCGCCGTCGAGCCGACTCGCGAGCCGGCTGCCGAAGTCATCTCCGCAGCGATGCCATTGTCACCTTCGGGCACTGTCGCTGAAACTGCAGCGCTGGGCAAGGACGAGCGGACAGGGGAATCGAAGGCGGTACCAGCTGCGGCGCCAATTGAAGAGGCAGCGGCAGTTGCGGTTGTCGATTCTGGTGCGGCTGCGGGTGGTGAAGCAACGGTAGAGCCGGCGTCAGACTTGCCGAAAGCCTTTGTTGTGGAGCCTGCGGCTACCTCGGTAAGCGAGACGGCGGCCGAGCATAAGCAAGAAGGAGTCAAGCACTCGCTGCGCCGATCGCGAATCTTTGCTTCGGATCATGTGGCGAATCCCTCGGTCAATATCCCTAGTGCGCCGATCGAGCCCCCTAAAAGCGCGAGCGATGCTCAGACTTCGCCGATAGCCGCAGCAAGCACCGAGTCGTCGAAAGTCGAGACAGTGTCGCCAGCGGCCGCGATGACGACAGAGGCGCCTGAGGCCGCCCCAGCCGAAAGCGCCCCGACGCCAGGGCCAGAGTCGGGGATCTCAAACCTTCCTCCTGCGTCTGCGGCCTCAGGCGCAGCGAGTCCTACCAAGTCGGCATCGCAATTTGGCGGTGGCATGCGACCCGGCATGCGCGGCGGCTTGTCGGCAAACGCCGAAAAAGCAAAACCTGAAGTCGTTCCTCCCGCTGTGTCCCCAACCCCAGAAGCGTCGACGCCCGAGTCAGCTCCGGCGGGGCCCGACTTATTCGACGCGCTAGAGACTGAGCCGACCGAGCCAGCGATAGGCCAGCGGCCAACTGCGATAGCGCCGTCGGCGCTAAAGCCACAGATGTCTCGTCGCCGCGCGACGAGGAGCGAAGCTGCGCACGTAACGGCGGTTCGAGAGGAGCGGATTGATGAGAGTGTCCCTTCGATAATTTGTCCCAACTGCTCCGCCGGAAACGATCCGGCTCGCTATTTTTGCCATCACTGTGCGCAGGTATTGCCCGAGCCCCCACCGCCACCACCACCGTTGACGCGTTGGCAGAAGGTGAAGCTCTGGTTTAGAAAGAAGTACGAAAAGATCTTCTATACCAAGCCAGCGGAGGCGCCCGCGGGCGAGCGTGTCGGCAAGATGTGGCGATCTGCTGGCGTCGACTCGAGCAATGAGACCGTGAAAGGTCGCTTGGTCGGGGTCGCACGTAAGAGTGCGATGGCCGTGGGCGGTTTAGCTCTGCTTTTTGCCTACCTCGGTCCTTTCCGCCCGCAATTCAATAACGCGTTTAGCCGCATTCGAAGCGATGTCCTCAACCGAATTGAGCTGAGGTACAACGCGGTGTTTCCGGTAAGCGCTACGGCATCGTCGTACTTGCCGGCGCTGCCGCCGACTAATGCGATTGACGGTTTGTCAACTACATACTGGGCTGCGCAGCCCAGCGCCAATGACGGCGTAGGTCAGACCTTGACGGTCAATTTCTCGCCTAGGACCCGCCTTGACAAGATCGGCTTCATAATCGGCGCCGACGACAACCCCGCCAACTACACCACTCAGCCGCGCCCTGACAAGGTGAAGGTTACCTTTTCAAGCGGAAAGTCGCAAGTCTTTACCCTTGTGGATAGCTCGGCGTTCCAGTCGTTCACCATACATCACCTGAACGTTGCCAGCGTCACCGTAACCGTCGAGTCGGTCTATAAATCCCCGATCGGACACAGTGTCTCGATTGCCGAAGTCCTGTTCTACAAGCTTGTCTGAGTTTCAGTCGCTCTACCGGAAGAATGCGAGGCGCAAATGCCACCAGTTGTTGTATTAGGGGCAGCTTTGAGCTGTACCTTCGGGATGGCGCCTTCGAGTTTAATCGTGGAAGGAACCGTCTTAGCGGACGAATTACCAGTTGCGACCATCGCCTCGGCGATTCCGATAGACAATATCCCGCCCTTTGGTATGTGTGAATCGCCAACGAATCCCGAGGTAATAGCCGCCACCGCCGCCGCCCTGGGAGTGCTTACGCCCATGCCCTGCGTTCCGGTAACCGTGGGCACTTGGATCCCGTTGGCACCGACGGTACTTGTCGAGGAACTGCCGATTCTGCTTCAAGGCAGCGTCTGCATGTGTGCGTGGGAGGGTGTCATAGAGATCGTTGAGGCTGGGCAAGCCTCGGTGGAAGTGAACGCTTGAGAATCACCCGTTTCGCGAAGCATTTTGCAAGGAGAGGGCGCCGTCGAGTTCCGATGGCACGGCTGGTCATGGCTGTCTGCCTTGTGCTTAGCGGTGCCGGTCTGGTTGGTTTGGCCTCCGCGGCAAAGCCCCAGTCTTTGGTGATGCCAAAGAGTTCACCGGCGGTTGCTGTTACTCCACTCGCCGGTGTGAACCAAAGCTTCGGTAGCAATGGCTCGCTTGTGCTAAGTTCTACGCCGCTCTTCCTTTCGACGATGTCGGAAGTGGCCGTTCCACAAGGCGCTGGCGGAGGCTTGATTACCGGCGCGGTGGAACAAAGCTCCAACCTGGGAATTGAGCTCTCCCAGGTGAACCCGAGTGGTGGGGCACAACACTGTGTCTACCTTGACTTTTCAACGACCCCTGCTTCGACCTCCGGGTCATACGCGGTCGTTCCAAAGGCGTCCTGCGCCCCAACGGGCGCGGCGGGCCTTACGGTGGAGTCCTTTTCGATCGCATATTGCGGGACCGTTTGTTCTGCCTCGGGGACGCCGTCGATCGTGCTTCAGGCTCTTTTGATGCAGAATTCGTCCTCCGATTTCTGGGCGACGTTCGTAATTCCGCTATCAGCATTTGGTTCGTTGGGTAGTTCGCTGACCGGACAGTCGGTGCCTTTGGCCGGTGGTTTGGCAGGAGCCAGTTTTGCATTTGACCCGATTAACGGATTTGCCTCTATTTACGCAAGCACGGGACCGAGCTCAATTAATTATTCCGAGCATGTCTCCACAGCGGCGGGTGGAAACTGGCCGACTTCTGCTAGCAATGCGGTTACGCCGAATTTGGTGCTGATTGCCGATGGCGCCAGTAATGGTACTGTTACGGATCTTCTCGTGTGGATTGGAAATCAGGGGCTGCAGTATCAAACCGTAAGCTCCACCTCGTCAAGCGTTACGGTTGGAACTGCTCTCTCTGTTGCATCGCTGTCCTTGCCTGCTCTCATCTTGTCGGGATCTCTGGTGCTACTGCCATCCAGTTCTGGAACCGTGAACTTGGCATTTCTGGTAAGTCCAACCGACGTTGGAATCGAGTGGGTGACACTTGGTCTTAGCGGAACTTTGCTCACAGATTCGACCCCGCCGCAGTTCAATGCAATTACGCTTCCGGCTACGGTTTCAGCCTCGATTGGCTCCTCGGGCACGTTGGCTCTTGGGACTAGCGGCAGTTCTCTCTATTTTTATCTCAACGGGGGAGTGGCTAATGTAGCCCTCGTCGGGTTCGCCAGCGTGACCTCACTGGCGCAAGGGTCGGTTATTCCTGCTTGGGCAGAGAGCGTTTCTCCGATTGCCTCAAGCGGTAATGCCGTTAGTTGTGCAGCGACGTACTTTTCCGACCTTCTGTGCGCGGGCCCATCAGGATCGAACGGAACGATTACGAACCTTCCTCAGTTAATTGCTTACTCTGGTTATTTTGAGGGAGTTTCGGGATTCACTGGCTCATCGGTGGCTCAGGTGACGGCACCGGGCGGTACGGCTACCTTCAGTTTCGCTCCCAACACATTTTCGGGATTTGACTACGCGGCTTCGCCAGGCGTAAACCTCTCGCTTCAGTATCCAACGCCGGTAAATCAAACAACTTCCGTGAACGCGACGATTAGTGCGTCTGCACCGAATTCGGTTGGCGGGACCCCTAACCAAGCGGCAGGTACCGTTGCTTTTGGGTCGAGCTCTACGACGGTGTCAGGCGAAGGCTACAACGGACTCGGGCAGGTCAACTTCGTAACGTCGGGAGGCACCGGGTCGGATCCGACCGCGCCGCTTGCGACGCTTCAAGGCTCGATCGCCGGCGTGTCGCAGTTCGTCCAGTTCAATTTCCCGATTCAGTTTTACGTACAGATCAACACGCCGGTAACCATTGGCGGCTCCACCGGACTCTCGGGCTTGGGGTATTGGCTAGTCGCCTCAGATGGCGGAATCTTTACCTTCGGAGATGCCGGCTTTTACGGATCCACCGGCAATATCACCCTCAACAAGCCGATTGTCGGCATGGCTGC
>JAJYGZ010000040.1 GCA_021790495.1 Actinomycetes bacterium | reverse complement strand
CGCGCGGATCGCCGCGTGCACCGCTGCGGCATGCCGCGGACCCAGCCACTCGAGGCTCAGGCGCTGCGTCACGGCAGCCGGCCCGAACGGGCGGTGACCGTGGAGGCTCGGCGTGCATTCCATTCGTCCGCCCGGCCATAATCGTGTCGCGAAATTCGGCCGATCGCACCGCCACGACTTCGATGGCTCGACCAACCTGGGACAATATCAGGTTGCCGGCCGTCTTGATCATCAGCGAAAGTGAAGTATCGACCACATCTGACGAGGTAAGTCCGTAGTGGATCCAATTGCCCTGAGGCTTGCCCAGCAGAGCTTGGGCCACGTCGACGAACGCAGCGAGGTCATGGTTGGTAACCTCCTCGCGCAAATTGACCGCCTCGACAAACGCGTCGTCTACCAATGGGGCATTGGCTCGAACATACTCGGCGTCAGCCAATGGAACCCTGCCCAAAGCGGCGAGAGCCTCCACCGTCAGTATCTCCACTTCAAGCCATGTCGCCATGCGTGAGGCATCGGAGAATACCTCTTTTATCTCTGGCAACGTATATCGCTCTATCATCGTCGCATTCCCTGCCTTAGCGCTATCTCAAAACCTCTTTAGCTTCATGCCGAGCTGTACTAACTCCCAGAGCGGATGCGACCCGAGCCGCCGATATCTCTTCGAAACTGGGCGCCTTCGAAGTTGATGGCGCTTACCGCCGAATAAGCACGTCCTAGCGCCGCGTCGGCATTTTCGCCAAACCCGGTGACCGATAGTACGCGCCCTCCTGCGACGCGAAGCTGGCCGTCGTCTCCTCGACGAGTGCCTGCATGGAATACCTTGACGTCCGGCAAGCTAAGCGCTGCCTCTACGCCACGGATCGTTCCTCCGACCCGGGTCGCGTCCGGGTAACCTGGAGCCGCCATTACCACCGTTGCCAGTGCACCGGCGTAGCTCGACGGCACAGTCGTAATTTCGCCCTTGGCGGCCCCGAGAAGGAGCTCCCCAAAACATCCGAGCAGCTGCGGCACAACCACTTGGGCTTCCGGGTCGCCAAATCGGACATTGAATTCGACCAATTTGGGCCCAGTCTCGGTAATCATCAGGCCAGCGTAAAGCACGCCGCGATAATCGATCCCCAACTCGATCATCCTGGTTATCGCCGGATTGACAATTGCATCCATCGCGGCGTCGGTGGCGGCCTTCCCGAATGACTCGACCGGAGAATAGGCTCCCATGCCGCCCGTGTTCGGGCCTAGATCGCCCTCGAGCAGGCGCTTGTGATCCTTCGCAGGCGACAACGCCACACCGCGCTTGCCATCCACAATCACGAGCAGCGAGACTTCGGTTCCCACCATGCCCTCTTCGATTATCACCCGGCGACCTGCATCACCGAACGAGCTGCCGGACAACTTGGCGACAACGTCGCTTCTGGCCTCATCGAGCGATTCAGTTACCAAAACTCCCTTGCCAGCGGCGAGGCCATCTGTCTTGACAACGTATGGCGGGGCCATCTCGGAGAGAAAATCGAAGGCGGCGCCGGCTTCATCGAAGCTCTGGTAACGCGCCGTAGGAAGGCCGGCCTCGCTCGCCAGGCGCTTCATGAACTCCTTGGAACCTTCGAGCTTCGCTCCAGCGCGCCCGGGCCCAAAGACCAATTTGCCTTGCGACCGGAGACGGTCCGCCAATCCTTCTACCAAGGGGACTTCAGGCCCGATGACGAACAGGTCACCTTCGAGCGCCTCTGGCGAAACATCGGTTAGTTCGCCAATCTGGGCGATGCCGGGATTTCCTGGCGTTGCGATCACTTGGTGGCCCTCGCCAGAAAGAGTGTCACAGATCGCGTGCTCACGGCCACCGGAGCCAACAACTACGATCCTCATCGAAGGCTTACGAACTGATCCCGGCTCGGCCCGACTCCAACCGTCGCGATCGGAACGCCGACGTGAGTCTCGAGAAAATCAATATATTTTCTAGCGGCCGAAGGCAGATCGGCGGGCTTGGTCGCCCCGGTTATCGGCGTCATCCAGCCCTCAAGCTCTTCGTATATGGGCTCAACTCGATGAAACACCGACTGGTGATATGGAACGCTATCGAGAGTTGCGCTTCCGTCGCGATAGCCAACACAAACCTTCAAGGTCTCGAATGTGTCAAGCACGTCTAGCTTGGTGAGAGCAATTTCGGAGAGCGAATTGATATTCGCCGCTTGCCGAACAAGAACCGCGTCGAACCATCCCGCCCGGCGGCGTCGACCCGTGACAGTGCCGAACTCCACTCCTATTTCGATCAGCTTGTCTCCTGTCTCGTCCTTGAGCTCCGTCGGGAACGGTCCGGCCCCAACCCGGGTGAGATAAGCCTTGGCAATGCCGACGATGGTATCGATATTTCTCGGACCAATTCCGCTTCCGGTGCTCGCGCCTCCAGCTGTGGGCGACGACGAAGTTACGAATGGATAGGTGCCATGGTCTAAATCGAGAAAGGTAGCCTGGGCACCCTCAAGAAGAATCTCCTTGCCAGCCGCGATCGCCAAATGCAGTATGTTGACCGTATCCGCGATGTGAGGCGCGATCTTAGGAGCGTATTCATCAAGGTAGCGCTCGGATATTTCCTTGGCGGAAAGCGGGAGACGGTTGTAAGCCTTTGACAAGAGGAGATTTTTCTCGCGAAGGGCGACATCTAATTTCTCTCGGAAGATCTTGGGGTCAAGCAAATCTTGAACCCGCAGGCCGATTCGGCTCGCCTTATCGGCGTAGGCCGGTCCAATCCCGCGCTTGGTAGTTCCAAGCGCATTCTTGCCCAGATATCGTTCTGACACCTTGTCGATCTCGAGGTGATAGGGCATTATCAGGTGCGCAGAACCAGAAACCAAGAGACGCCCGGTATCGACCCCACGCGCCTCAAGACTTTCCATCTCGCGAATCAGTACGCCGGGTTCGACGACGACGCCGTTGCCGATGACGCAGGTGGCGCGCTCGGAGAGGATGCCAGAGGGAATCAGCGAAAGCGCAAACGACTTTCCGTCGACGACAACCGTGTGTCCCGCGTTGTGACCACCCTGGTAGCGCACAACGTAATCGCACTGAGACGCCATCAGGTCAGTGAGTTTCCCCTTGCCCTCATCACCCCATTGAGTACCAACGACCAGCTTGACCGGCAAGCGACACCTCCAATTATGGAGACTTCTGATATGAAAAAGTCCATGGAAATGCTACTTGCCAGCGAGCCTAAGCAAGTAGGACCGTATCGGTATTGCTGGGATCGATACTGGCGTGAATGGTTTGGCCTTCGCTAAAGCGTCCTTCGAGAATCGCGGTCGCCACGCTGTCTCCGAGCGCGCGCTGCACCACGCGTCGCAAGGGACGAGCCCCAAACTCCGGGTCGAAGCCCGCTTCGGCCAAGTACGCCCGGAGAGCCGGTTCCACCTCCAAGGTGATTCGCCGCGCGGCTAAGCGCTTGCGGACGTCATCGATCTGAATCTCTACGATCGTGTCGAGATCACCCCGCGTTAGCGGTCTAAATCGGATAATCTCGTCAATCCGATTGACAAACTCCGGCTTGAAGAACTGCCTAGGGTCGACCGTTAGGTTCGATGTCATGATTAGGACGGCATTGGTGAAGTTCACCGTTCGTCCCTGCCCGTCGGTAAGCCGACCGTCGTCGAGCACCTGGAGAAGCACGTTGAAGACGTCCGCGTGGGCCTTCTCGATTTCATCTAGTAGCACCACCGCGTACGGCCTGCGTCTGACCGCCTCCGAGAGCTGGCCCCCCTCGTCGTATCCAACGTAACCCGGGGGTGCCCCAATGAGACGTGCTACGGTGTGAGATTCCTGATACTCGCCCATATCAATGCGAATCATCGCTTTTTCGTCGTCAAAGAGAAACTCCGCCAGCCCTTTGGCGAGCTCGGTCTTTCCGACCCCGGTAGGCCCCAGAAACAAGAACGAACCGATCGGGCGATTGGGATCCGACAGGCCCGCTCGCGAACGTCGAATCGCATTGGAGACTGCGTGTATGGCCTCGTCTTGACCGACTACCCGTCGATGGAGGTCGTCCTCCATCCGAAGGAGTTTGCCGGTCTCGCCCTCGAGCATCTTGGCGATCGGGATCCCGGTTGAGTTTGAGACGACTTCAGCAATATCCTCTTCGCCAACCTCCTCCTTGAGCATTTTCATGGAACTCTGGAGTTGCGCCAGCTCAGCGGTCTCAATCTTTATCGACTCCTCCAGGCCAGGAATCAACGAGTAAAGAATCTCAGAGGCGGCATCCAAACGCCCTTCTCGGCTCATCTGATCCGCACGGCTTCTTTGGGACTCGAGGTCACCCTTTTTGGTCCGAATGCTCTCGATCTTCGCCTTCTCTAGCTGCCAGTGGCTCGCCATCGCCGAGCGCTGCTCGTTCAAATTGGCAAGCTCTTCCTCGATCCGACTAAGGCGCTCCGTGGAAGCCAAGTCGCTCTCGCGCGAAAGGGAGATTTTTTCGATCTCGAGCTGGCGAATGCGCCGATCGACGACGTCGATCTCCGTAGGCATGGAATCGATCTCGATGCGGAGGTGACTCGCGGCTTCATCGACGAGGTCTATCGCCTTGTCGGGAAGGAAACGGTCGGTAATGTAACGGTCGGAGAGCACCGCGGCCGCCACAAGCGCCGAATCTTGGATTCGCACCCCGTGGAAGACTTCATAGCGCTCCTTGAGTCCGCGAAGAATCGCTATCGTGGCCACGACCGATGGCTGGTCTACCAGCACCCGCTGGAACCTTCTCTCCAGCGCCGGATCCTTTTCGATGTACTTCCGATATTCGTCGAGCGTCGTAGCGCCAACCATCCGAAGTTCGCCGCGCGCGAGCATTGGCTTAAGCATGTTCGACGCGTCCATCGCGCCCTCGGCCGCGCCAGCTCCGACCACGGTATGCAGCTCGTCGATAAAGGTGATTATCTCTCCTTCCGACGACGATATCTCGGCCAGAACGGCCTTGAGCCGCTCCTCAAACTCTCCGCGGTACTTCGCTCCCGCAACCATGGATGCGAGATCGAGCGCTATGAGGCGCTTCGTCTTAAGTCCTTCAGGAACGTCGCCTTCGACAATTCGAAGTGCCAGTCCCTCGACGATCGCGGTCTTTCCGACCCCGGGTTCTCCGATCAGGATCGGATTGTTCTTGGTTCGACGAGATAGCACCTGGATAACCCGCCGGATCTCCTCGTCCCGGCCGATAACTGGATCTATCTTACGGCGGCGAGCCAATTCAGTTAGGTCGCGCCCGTACTTCTCGAGAGCCTGAAAAGACTCTTCAGGATTTTGGGTCGTCACACGGTGCGAACCCCTTATCTCCTTTAGCACCTCAAGGATCTTGGCCCGATCGGTGCCAAA
>JAJYGZ010000005.1 GCA_021790495.1 Actinomycetes bacterium | reverse complement strand
GGCGGCGGAGACGATGGGCTGGAAGTGGAGCCTCAACTCCCCTCGCTCGGCCGCGCCCGAGAGTTGCTCCGCCAACTCGACCCGCTCGACGAAGGCCCGGTCGTCCTCGGCCTGGAGGACGTGGAGACGGCGGTGGGGCTGGAGCTTGGCCTGGTGCAGGGCAACCGCGGCCCGGCGCAGGGCCTCCTCCGGAGCGTCGCACTCCCTGCAGACGGCGGCACCCGCGGTCACATCCACCTCCAGCTCGCGGCCGCCGACCCGGTAGCGCGAACCCACCCGGTCGATCACGCGAGTCACGGCTGCCTCGACGTTCTTGGCGGGGATCTTAGGCATCGCCACCGCGAAGGTGTCCCCGTCGAGTCGGGCCACCACGTCGCTGGGGCGGACAGCCCGGGCGAGCCGCTTGGCGAAGGTGCGCAGGACCTCGTCGCCGGCGGCCAGGCCGAGGGAGTCGTTCACCTCCTTGAGACGGCCTAGATTGAGGACCACGATGGCCCCATGGGTACCATCGCGATGTGACGCGAGCCCGCCCATCCTCTCGGCGAGGCCCCGCCGGTTGAGTAGGCCGGTGAGCTCGTCGTGTTGGGCCTGCCTGACCAGCTCGGCCTCTATCCTCTTGCGCTTGGTGATGTCCCGAAGAATGCCCAGGAGGGCCACCACACGCCCGCGCCGATTGCGGAGCGGCACAGTGGAGATGGCCACGTCGATCAGGCGGCCGTCCCGACAGCGCCGCCGGGTCTCGAGTTCCAGGATTGGTTCCCCGCCGAAGGTGCGGGCCACGATCTCCTCGAGCTCGGCCTCGAAGGCGGGGTCCACTGTGGGCAGGCGATGGCCGACCACCTCGCGGGCCTTCCAGCCGAACACCCGCTCGGCGGCCGGATTCCAAAGAACCCCGAGCCCGGCCGCGTCCACCACGGTCAGCGCTACAGGGGACTGCGCCACCACGGCTCTGAGGAGCTGGTGCTCCGAGAGATCGGGGTCGCGGACTGCGGGTAGGATCAAGCCCTCCCGTAGGCCGTTGCCATAAGGAAGGGCCTTCGCACGAGCCACCATGAACTCAAGGCTACCCAGGCTTGCTCGGGATGCCAACCCGTGCGACGGCCCTGTCACGCGGGCTTCAGGAGCCCGTTGGACGAACTCTGCCACTGACCTGGAAGTACCACTGGCACTTGGCTGGCCTTTGTAAGCTCTCACATCGCAACAATGCTGCATCTTTGATACTTGGCAAATTCGACAATCGGTGGTAACATTTCAGAATGGAACGTGAAACGGTGATTATCGATCTACCCGCGACTTCTGGGCCTGAAGTGAGGCCCGTGAATCGCAACTACGTGGCTCGCGTTGTCCCTCGGGTCTTCGATCTCTTGATCGAGCCGACGGCGGTTGAGCCCGAGGACGGAGGGCTGGCGCTATGAGCATCGCCTACCTCGGCACCCGCGAAGGGATCGCGGATGCGGATGCAGAGCTTGAGCGGCTGCGCCTAGAATGGGCAGAAAAGCGGCGCCGGGCATGGCTGCCAAGCGCTTTCGATGGACTTACAGACGAAGAGCAGCGCCAGCTAATCGCCGAAGCATTCGATGACGACGGGGTGCCGCTGTGAGGCGCGGCGAAGAACTCGCTAATCTGAGTGACGATCGGGCCGCTGCTGGCGAACGGTTGGCCAATCAGGACATGATCGCCGAGGACAACGGCGAGGTTGGGCCTCTGGCTGATTACACGCCATCGTATGACTTCGATCACGATGACGAGGGCCCAGAGCTGTGACCTCCAGAGAGGCCCACCAGGGCCGCATTGATAGCACGTCAGTGGCGGCGCGGGTCCTATCAAAGGCCATGCGTGGGATATATGATCCCGCCACTCCGCCATATACGCCAGAAGAACAGCGCTTTATACGGGCACAACGGAATCCTCCTCCGACAGTGCCGTTCGATGGTCGTTGACCAACTATCGCTACCCTTGGGCCAGCGCACCGATGCGCTGCGCGCCAAGATCGACGCTAGCCGCGAGCGAGAGCAACGGCTCGCGCAGAGGATGGCGCAGGCGCCCAGGGAGGTGGTGAGAGCTCGCCGCGTGTGGGATCGCTATGAGGAGCGGTTGACGGCATTGCGCGCGGAGCAGGCCGAGGCCCGCCGCCAGCGAGAACTGGAGGACTTGTGCGGCTGGATGGATGATTGACCGATTGACTACTTGGTAGTACCCTGCTCCTAGGTGGCATTAGGCGTCACAGTTGTAGTTGCCCCGGAATCAAGAGAGGCCCTTCGGGGCCTTTTGTTTTTCTGGTGGCAGCCAAGCCGGCATTGTTGCGTGACCGTCTTGGCAAAGTCGCCAAACCGTGCGACAATGACTATTAGACAGACCATGATTACCGTAACCAAGCATAGGAGCAACCGCCTCGAAGACGTGATCCATTACCTCCTCGGAGAGGAGGAGGAAGAGGCGCAAGAGAAGCGCGAGAAGTCTCGCGAAGGCTACTACTTTGCCACCAAGGAGTTGACGAACAGACCCGGATTCTTCGTCGGCAAGCTTGCCGAGCGCTGGGGCTTGGCGGACACACTGGTCACAGCTGATCAGTTCCGGAATCTGAGCGAAGGCCGTAACCCGGTGACTGGCGAACAGTTGGTGGCACAGGCGCGTGGAACCCACACGATCGGTGACGATGTCACGATCTCGCTGCCCAAGTCGATCTCGCTCGCCTGGGCGAGTGCCGATGCCGAAGGCCGGAGGATCATCGAGACCGAATTCGAGGCGGCCATCCGGGACACCGTGTCGCACATCGAGAGCCAGGCCAAGCTGATGACACGCAAGAAGGCGGGCACCCGGGAGAATGTCCTCGAGCACACCGACGGCTTGATCGTGGGCGCTTTCTCCCACTTCACCAGTCGGCCCACGGAGGAGATCGAAGTCCCGGATCCGCAACTCCATTGGCATCTTTTTGTGTGGAATGTCGCCCGCCGCCAGGATGACAAATTCGCAAGAGGCGGCAAGTATCGGGAGTATGGCGCGATTGAAGATCGCGTGCTCCGCACCATCAAGGTTGAGGCCGACGGCCTGGTGCAGACTAATCTCATGGAGCGCTTGGAGGCCAAGGGCATCCGGTGCCGCACCTCGGAGGAGCTGGATCGGGAGAAGCGGAGCCAGGAGCGAGACAAGAACCGCGAGTTCTTCGTCGCCGGCTTCGAGTCCAGAGAGGCGATCAAGGCCATGTCGAAGAGGGCCGCTCAGGTTCACGCCAATCTGAAGGAGGCCTTGGCGCAGAAGGGTTTCGATTCCGACAAGCCGGTACCCAGGAGGGTATGGGATGCCGCGATCGAGGAGGCCAAGGTGAAGGGCCGCCGTGTAAAGCAGGTTCTTCCCGCCGACATTTTCGACCGCTGGCAGGGCCAGCTGGCGCCCTTTGGCCTCACCTCAGAAACGTGGCTCGCGGCCTTGGGCCAGCGCACCAGGCCGGAGGCCAAGCGCGAGGCCGTCCTGAAGGCGGCGATTGGCCGGATCCCAGAGAAAGGGAGCGTGCTGCCCTGGTGGGAGTTGCGGAATCTGATCTCAGAAGAGGCCCTTCGGGTCGGGCTCTCCGGCAAGCAGACCAAGCAACTCCTGGATGACGCCTACGGCGCCGAGGATGGCGGACCCGCACTTCACGACGATCTGGTGAGCTGGGCGGGCAAGGTCACTAGCCGAGAATGGGCCAAGAAGGAGCAACAGGTCGTCGATCTCGTGGCCGAGCTCGCCGCCGTCGAGGCGCCAGCGCTCAGCTCCAAAGTCGATCTCCGCGAGACGGAGCTTGCGGTGCTGGCCCGTCTGAATGAAGGGCGAATCGCCGAAGGCAAGGATCCGATCAATCTCGGCAGGGACCAGGCCGCCGCGCTGGAGGCCATGTGGAGCAAGCGAGTGAATCTCGCTCAGGGCCAGGCCGGCGCAGGGAAAACTTTGGTCGCCCAGGTTCTCGTCGAGGGACATCGCCGCGGTGCCGAGGCCGCCGGAGGGCGCAAGGCCCAGGTCGTCGCGGTGAGCGTGGCGAAGGAAAGAGCCGTTCAATTCGGGCGCGACATCGGCGCCGACCGCACCTGGTCATTTGAGCAGCTGGGTAATGAATTGTCGGGCCGTCATGGCCGGTCTTTTGACACAAATGCGCGCACTCTAATCGTAATTGATGAAGCTTGCATGGCCGATGTCACGCGCATGCGTGAATTGCTGCGACTCAATCGCGAAGTGTCGCTGCTCGCCCTTGGCGATCCCAAGCAGATGAAGAGCATCGGAGCCGGCGGCCAGAGCATGTGGAGGCACTTGGAGGAGGTAGCCGGCCAGGCTCAGGTGATCGACGAGATCCACAGAACCCAGAACGAGGAGTGGCGAGGCAAGGAGACCGAGGCCGGCCGGGAGAAGGGCGTCTGGGAGCACATGCGAGATCATGAAACGGTCGACAAGGCCATCGAGCACTACCAAGAATCCGGCAAGCTGCACTTCGCCGTGACCGATCGCGACGCCGAGACATTCGCGATGGACGCCTGGGAAGCCCGCTGGCTAAGCAAGGGCCGGGCACACAAGGCCGTCGCCTTGGTGGCCGACCGGAGCAATCAGGAGATCGACGCCATGAACGACGAGGCTGCGGCGAGGCTCCTGGCCGCTGGCAAGTTGAAGGGAGAAGGCGCCCGCACTGTTTGGCAAGATCCCGAAAATCGGCACTATGAGCGCGAGCAAACGCTATTTGTGAACTCCTATGTCGGCATTACGCGCAATACTTCAATCAAGAAGGCGGATGGACACCGCTTTGATCTCCAGAATGGAGAGCGGGCCATCGTCACAAAGCTGGAAAGGGACGACAATGGGATGGCCACGGCGGTCACTTTGGCGATAATGCGCCCATCGGCGCCAACCGTGACCCTGCGCCGGCCCGAAGACATCGCCGCACTGCGGCAGTCGTGGGTCACCCAGCGTTGTCGACAGCAGTCGTCGACTTACGAGGAGGTCGTGGTGCTCCAGGGTCACGGCACCGACAACAGCTCGGCATACGTGGCCGTCACGCGGCCAACCTCCGACGTCGAGGTGTGGCAATCTTTCGAGTCGCTCGATCTCGATCCCAAGGAGATCAAGAACGGCGACGCCGTCAAGGCGCTGGCTACTCAGTGGCGCCGCGAAGTCGAGCAGCAGAGCGCGATCTCGTTTATCGAGGCCGCCGACGCCGCCCGTGCCGCCGCTGAGGCCCGAGAGGCCGAGCGCCAGGCGCAGGTGGCCGGCCTGGAGGTGGTCGAGTCTGAGGAGGAGACCGATCTGGAGCGCGAAGATCGCCGCCGCAGGGAGCTTGAAGAGCAAGAAGCTCGTCAAAAGGCCGCATAATCGTGGGCTCCTTACCTGCATATACTTGACAAA
>JAJYGZ010000330.1 GCA_021790495.1 Actinomycetes bacterium | reverse complement strand
AGTATGGGTGACTTCGTTGACGGCCGCCATTTGCCGCTAGGCACTATGGACCTCAGCTGGGTTGCCGCGCGCAATGCTGGCTAGGGAATTGACCGGTAAAGCCATTCCCGGTGAGCCCACCTTGGACTTGGGGCCATTGATAGCTAACATCGGGCTGGCATGGAAAATTTTCAATCTGAGAGTACCGTAACGAAGGGAGCGGGATTTTGACGGCATTTCTGATTCGCAGAGTCGGTCAGTCGCTGATAGTTCTGGTCGGCGTTTCGATCATTGCTTTTATTCTCGAGCACCTGCTCCCCGGCGGCGAGGCCAAAGCCCTGCTCGGAAATCGAGCTACTCCGATTCAGATCGCTACCTTCAACCATCAAAATGGGCTCGACAAACCCCTTGAACTCCAGTACCTCTATTACATGTGGCATCTCCTGCATGGAAACCTTGGCATGTCGCTCAAGCTCAACCAACCCGTCACCACCATCCTCGCCCGCGAAGTGCCCAAATCGATCCTCCTGGTAGGTACCTCACTGATACTCTCGGTAATCATCGCTATTCCGATCGGCGTTTTCCAGGCTGTACGTCGCAACAAAATCTTCGATTACGCGGCGACCTCGGTCTCGTTTCTTCTTTACTCGATGCCGTCTTTTTGGCTGGGCCTTATTTTGATAATCGGGTTTTCGGTATCGATGCATCTCTTCCCGGCCGAGGCGCCCCAAGGCGCGACGGTCGGTTCAATCCTGGCCCATCCAGCGGGAATGGTGCTTCCGGTTGCGACATTGACCCTGGTAAGTTTTGCCTCGTTCTCGCGATACATGCGCTCCTCTGCGATTGAAGCTCTTGCCCAGGACTGGATACGAACTGCCAAGGCCAAGGGCCTTAGCAACCGAGCCATTCTCTATAAGCACATGCTTCGCAATGCGCTGATCCCGATCGCGACCCTGATCGGACTGAGCCTGCCTAGCGTGATCACGGCCGGCGTCGTTACCGAATCGGTATTCAATTTTCCGGGCACCGGGCTCGACTTCGTTAACGCCGCTTCGACCGAGGACTACTCGCTCTTGCTGGGAATAATCCTGGTAGTCGGCTTTCTTACCGTTATCGGAAATCTCTTGGCTGACATCGCTTATGCGGTACTCGATCCTCGGGTGAGATACCGGTGAAGGCTCGTTTCGCAGCGGTGGCGGTGATTGGCGAGTCCAATCTATCAGTAATTCGTTCTAATTCACCAGGAGATCCCAGTGTCAAGATTGGATGATCTTCACCCACTAGGCTCGCCCGGCGAAGAGCCTGATCTCGGAATATCGAAGGCGACTCCCGAGGGCGGCGAAGCAGTCTCCTCCGGATCGCAACTACGGCTCATCGCACAAACGTTCCTGGAAAACAAGCTTGCCATCGTCGGGCTGGCGTTGGTCTTTATCGCGGTGATCTTTTGCTTTGCGGGTCCACTGTTGTATCACACCAACCAGATCACCACGTCATACAGCATCAATACCCCGCCGGGCAAAGGACATCCCTTGGGCACGGACTCCAACGGATACGACGTATTGGGGCGCTTGATGATCGGTGGACAGTCCTCACTTGAAATCGGATTCGCCGTGGCGATAATCGCCACGGTCTTTGGAGTGGTCTGGGGCGCCGTAGCTGGGTTCGTAGGCGGAGTCGTCGACACGGTGATGATGAGAATTGTCGATACGCTGCTCTCGATTCCGACCTTGCTGCTTTTGATCTTCTTCGCCTCCGTTTTTCGGCCCACCCTAAAGCTGTTGATAATCGTCATCTCGGCGGTGTCTTGGCTCTCGCCAGCTCGTCTGATTCGCGGTGAAGCGTTAACTCTTCGAGTTCGCGACTATGTCAAGGCCGTCCGTGTGATGGGAGGCGGATCGCGCCGAATCGTGCTTCGCCACATCATCCCCAACGCGATAGGCACAATCGTCGTCAACGCAACTTTTCAGATCGCCGACGCCATCTTGGTGATGGCGGTCCTGAGCTACTTGGGACTCGGCCTCCCGCCACCGGCGGCCAACTGGGGAGGCATGCTCTCTGACGGCGTCAACTACGTGTACGCCGGCTACTGGTGGCTCATCTATCCCGCCGGATTCGCGATCATACTTACTGTCGTGGCGTTCAATTTGATCGGTGACGCGATCAGGGACTCCCTCGAAGTTCGTCTCCAGCGGCGTTAGTCAATGAAGGACGGGCTACTTCACGTCTAGGGATTTGAATCAGCTCCGCACAAGGCGTTGCTCAATCGAGTGAATGAGGATGAATAGGATTGGCACTTCTTGAGGTAAGAGGTCTGAGGACCAACATAAAGCTGCGCAGGGCAGAGGTCAAGGCGGTGGACAACATCTCGTTCCAGATCGACTCTGGAGAGACCGTCGGGCTAGTCGGCGAGTCCGGATGCGGTAAGACCATGTCGGGAATGTCGATCATGAAGCTACTTCCGCCCGGCGGGTACATCGCGGGCGGAGAGATCTTATTCGGCGGCCGCGATCTGGCGACCATGGACGACGACCAGATGAGGGCCGTTCGGGGTAACGAGATCGGCATGATATTCCAGGATCCGATGACCTCGCTCAACCCGTGCATGACCGTCGGCAATCAAATCTCCGAATCCGTCCGCCTGCACAAGAACTTCACCAAGGCACAGGCCGTTACTCGCACTCTAGAAGTGCTTGAGTTGGTGGGGATGCCCAGGCCGGCCGAAAGGATCAACGACTACCCGCACCAGCTTTCCGGTGGACTTCGCCAACGCGTAATGATCGCGATGGCCCTCGCGTGCGAACCGAAGCTTCTCATAGCGGACGAGCCGACCACGGCGTTGGATGTGACGATCCAGGCGCAGATTCTCGAGCTGCTCGATACCCTCAAAGTCAAGATGAATATGGCCATGCTCTTGATCACCCACGACATGGGCGTAATAGCCGGGCGCGCCGACCGCGTCATGGTAATGTATGCTGGCGAGATCGTCGAGGAGGCCGACACCAGCACCATTTTCGCCCATACCAACCATCCCTACACCGAAGCCCTCTTGGCCTCGATTCCGAAGATGGACGGCACCGCACTGCGCCTCTACTCGATTCCGGGACTTCCGCCGGACCTCAGTGATCCCCCCGACGGCTGCCGCTTTGCCCCTAGATGCCGTCTCGCAGACGCCAACTGTCGCGTCACTCCCCCACCGATTACCGCACACGGCGACCACAGCTACTCTTGCTTTCATCCAGTCGGCATCGAATCGGCTCGCGTCGCGGTTAAAATCCGTGACCCACTCGATGCCCAAGTCTCCTACGTTGAGTCCGGGGCTACTCCTCTCATGGTGCTGGATCACGTCTCCAAGGAGTTCGTGGTAACCAAAGGCGCGATATTGCAGCGCAAGGCCGGCACTCTCAAGGCCGTCACCGACGTTTCTCTTTCGATCTACGAGGGCGAGACCCTGGGAATCGTCGGCGAATCAGGCTGCGGCAAGTCAACGACCGGAGCGATGATGGTCGCGCTCGAAGAGCCAAGCGCGGGCACGATCACCTTCGCGGGAACCAACATGCAACTGCTCAAGCACAAAGAACTCCGCGAACGCCATCGTGAACTGCAGCTGATGTTCCAAGATCCCTACGCATCGCTTGACCCCCGGATGCGCGTGGGGAGCATCATCCGTGAGCCGCTCGATATCAATCGCATTGGCACCCGAGCCGAGCGCGACGCGAAGGTGGCGTCGCTCTTGTCAGAAGTCGGGCTTTCGCCCCATGCGGTAGAACGTTACCCCCATGAATTCTCCGGAGGACAGCGCCAGCGCATCGGCCTGGCGCGGGCATTGGCTCTCAACCCTCGCCTGATCGTCGCTGATGAGCCGGTATCCGCTTTGGACGTATCTATCCGATCACAGGTTCTCAATCTCATGAAAGACCTTCAAAAGACCCATGGC
Organism: Actinomycetes bacterium; assembly: GCA_021790495.1. GTDB lineage: Bacteria > Actinomycetota > Acidimicrobiia > Acidimicrobiales > Acidimicrobiaceae > Acidithrix. Next base: position 1,451 of record JAJYGZ010000330.1, on the reverse strand, counting down.
CTCACCTATGTGGTGATCTCGCACGATCTCTCGGTAGTACGCTTTCTCGCCGACCGGATAGGCGTAATGTACCTCGGCAAATTGGTCGAAATCGGCGATGGATACGACATCTACGAGAACCCAGCGCATCCTTACACCGCCGCACTCTTAGCGGCGGTACCGGTTCCCGAGCCCGAGATCGAGAAGACCAAGATTCGCCGCGTGATCAAAGGCGAACTTCCCTCCGCCATTAATCCCCCCTCGGGATGCCGCTTTAGAACGCGCTGCGAGTTTGCCCAAGAAATCTGCGCCACGGTTGAGCCGCCGATGACCAACTTCGGCGGTGTGCATGAAGCCGCCTGTCACTTTCCGCTGATCTCAAGCACTCGCGCGCACAAATACGCAGCCCCCGTATAACTGCGGTGGAATTTTGCGGGTTCGCCATTGCGCTGCTATGCTGACGATGCTTTATTGAAGCGGGGATCCCTTATGTCGCAGGCGTTCGATTTGAACTCCTGCGACATCTGTTTGGGGACGTGAAACCCGGCCACTGCTCCAATAACATTGCCGGGTCGCTTGGTGGGTAGCGGCGCAGAAGCTGTGCGGTCTCGCACTCCCATGCTGGTTAGAAATAAATGCAGTTCGCTGGCGTGCCTTTCATAACGAGGATGCGCGACACCGACTGCTCAATGGCACTTCGCGCGAGTTGTCCGTCAGCGATCGCGGCCGCTATCGCGTCGCGAGCACTGGCGAACACCGCCGACTGCGACCATGAATCTCTAGCCAACATCACCATGTCGTTGCCTGCCGCCAACGCCTCGATCGCAGCCGAGTCAAGATCAGGCTGGTAATTGGATATCGCGACACTTTGCAGCGAATCTGTCATAATCACACCGTTGAAGCCGAGCTGGCTTCGCAAGAGGTTCCGAACCACCAAGGGCGAAAGGGATGCGGGAACAGAGCCGGATAATCCCGGCACACTGGCATTTGAAACCATAATGGCTGGCACCTTCGAGCGAATCATCGCCTCGAACACCAATAATGCCGAGGACTCGATAACTGGAAATGCCAGGGTGTGAGCAGATGCCAAATCCGTATTGGCGCTCGCGCCGCCGAGGCCCGGAAAGTGCTTAGCCACCGCCACGACTCCCCCCGCACCTAATCCCGCCGCGAATGCTTGCGCGTATGCCGTAGCCACCGCCGCCGACGCCGAGAACGAACGGGTGCCGTCGGGATTGGTCGGAGATGGTCCGACACCGCCGTCTAGATCCAAAACCGGAGCCAGGTCTACACCAATGCCAAGGGACGCCATCTTTTCGCCGAGCGTCTCTGCGAGATTCCGGACCGCGTTCGCCGACATATGAGACGCCATCTCTCGCGCCGAAGGCACTGAACCGACCAATTGCGAAAGCCGTTGTACCGAACCTCCCTCTTCATCGGTCATGATCGCGGGCGCTACTCCAGGTGCTGAC